>NZ_DKLH01000085.1:0-71238 GCF_002455685.1 Sphingobacterium sp. UBA6645 | reverse complement strand
TGCTTGGGGAGCCTTTCTATTTCTTTCACGACTAATTCCAGCAACTCAAAGTATATGATCTTTGTCAACATATCCTTGTCTGGATTTTCTAATTCATACAACCACTCTTCTTCATGCTCGAATCGGAGGCGTCCCTGTTTTACGTAATCTAAGCAAGCATTTTTGGTAACCAGATAAAGGAAGGACTTAATGGTCTCCGCGCAGCTAAAATTTGATTTTCTTTCCCATAATTTGACATATGCATCCGAAACGATTTCCTCGCTAATGAGTTTATCTTTGACCATTTTCATGGCAAAGAAACGAAGTGAATGAGCATAACTATCCATGAAGAAACTGAGGGCTGATTCCTTTCCAGCGCGCAAATCAAGTATTTGCTTTTCAAAGTTCTTATTCATGTGATTTTTAAGTTGTATAACTGGCTACCGTAAATTTAACATTAAAAAATGAAATGCAAGGGCTAACTATTAGTTTAATCTTAGCTTAGACGTTAAAAAAGCAAATATGACAAAGGGCTGTATCTCTTTCGATGATACAGCCCTATTCACACTAACTATTAATTTATTGATTTATTCGGCTCGAAATACCCAAAACCATGCAGTTCCCCAAGCTGCGGCGCCTGGTTCGGCATAGCTGAGGATCATTTTTTCGTTGTTCAGAATCATTATATCGTATTCATAAACCGGTGCATTGCCCTCATTTGGAGATTTGCCACATAGTACGGTGACACCCCTTGTAGTAAGTTTGCCTTTTGCCCAGACCGTTCCGTCATCAAGCTTGGTGACTTTGGTCATATCAAATGAGAATGCTCCTTCTTCTTTTTCTCCTGTAGATTTTACCTTGGTCAACCTGGCTCCCCGAAGGCTGAACGTCATCTTTGCGCCAATGCCTTCACCCGGTGCTTGCCCGTTAATATCGGCCTCTTTCAATGTCCACCAGGCGGGAGCAGAGTTGCCTAGATAACCACCATTGCCCCATACGGCGGGTGCTGTTTCATCCCATTTCCAATTCCGTTCGGTTCCTCCCGTTAGGTATCCCCATTCTAATGGCACAGGGAAGGTCAGTTCATCAACCGTTACTTCCACTTTTTTAGTGATTTTGGTGCCCTCTGGATTTAAACCGGTGAAGATGATTTCACTCGTTCCTGTGGTCACCAATAGAACGGTATCGGTTTTTTTCTGCGTAGTTCCGGTTCCAAAGTCCCAAGAGGAAAGAACGGGACTTTTATTGTCAAGCACGACTTTATTGGATTTTTTTCCATTGATGATCACCGGAGTCGCCGTAATGTCTAATTGGTCGGCAGTAATGGTATTGCCAAGTTCCATACGGTCTTCAATCGGCTCGCAGGCATATGCCAATAATCCGAGGATTAGGAGGCCGATATATGTTATAATTTGTTTCATGATTAAGCTCTATTTGATATTACCAACCTGTAAATTCCGCTGCTGGCGTTCCCCAACCTTTGTTTTGTGTTAATACACCGTCTGTTAGGGTTATTTCTGAGTTTGGAATCGCCCAGAATCCACCTGTTGCTTCGTAGCGAGCTTTATATCCGCCGCCAAAGCCTTTCATCGCTGTATTGACGCCTTTGTTTTTGATGGTAACCCCTTCTTGTTTCGCTAAGGCATCTGCCGCGTCATGCCAGCGCATTAGATCGAAATAACGCAATCCCTCGAACGCTAGTTCCCAACGTCGTTCACGCTTTAATGCGGCGAGTGAGTAAGCTACAGCTGGTAGTTTTGCTCTTGCGCGAACGCGATTGAGATTTGTTGCGTCCTCTTTTAGCTCGGCGTGCATCAGGAGCACATCGGCGAAGCGAATCAAGACCAAGTCTTGCGTATGTGCAAGTTGATAGTCTACCGCTGCAGCGTCGCTTAAGACTGCATAAGAGGGTAGTAGAGCACCTTCGCGATAGGCGGTTACAGGGATGTACTTCTTTTGCCAAAAACCAGTTTCTTCCATCTGATTATCTGCACCATAGACGTAATCTTGTAAATCTACATCCGCATTGATAATAGATGCGGTTCTACGGATATCGGTCGGTTCAGCTTGTCGCCATTCGTTCCATAAACTAGTATTGACAGGTCCTGCTCCCCAACCTTGCCCAAATGGAAAAGTACCGGCAAGCCCATTGTTAGAGCGCAAACCGAAATGTAATAAATACTGATTGGAATAGCCGAGAATATATTGATCGCCCCAATCTGCCAAAGTTCCAAATTTTACAGCAAAGACGGTTTCCATATGTCCATCGCCGACCCATTTAAGGTTGTTATCTTTCGCGTATTCATAGTCTTTCGCGGTATGTTCATTGCTGTACGGCCAAAGGTTTCTAAATTCAGGGACTAGATTGTGTCCTGAGTTTTGGATACAATCCTCGAGATGCTGAATTACTAAATTTTTAGCTATAGTTCCGCCGCCAGCGACTGGCAAGTCTGCTTTTTTATAATACCCCGTATAGAAAAGATAGGCTCTCGCCAATAGGGCTTGTGCTGCCCATTTTGTTGCATGGCCCGAAGGAACTGCATTATAGGCACGTGCCGGGATCAGCTCTATAGCCTTCTGCAGGTCAAATGCTATTTGCGCGAATATTTCATCGGCTGAAGCCTTTGGTTTGACAGTAGCGACAGATTCGACGAGTAAAGGTACTTCACCAAACATTTGAGCGAGTTCGAAATAATATAGTGCGCGAAGAAAGTGTACTTCTCCGAGCAGTTGGTTTTTCTCCGCATCACCGCTCCATCCGGAAACCTTATCGAGGGTTTCAATTGCCGTGTTTGCACGGAATATTCCCTCGTATCGTGCTTCCCAAAAGTTAAGGAAGCGATCGGGTTGCGTATTCATTAAATGATCTAGGCCTTGCATATCACGGTCATTCTCTCCTCCGCCACCGAAGCGGTCGTCGGATGCGAGTTCGGCCATGTAAAAGTGACTGTGCTGTGGGTTGGAAACTGCACGACTAAGGCTAGCATATATTCCGGTGAGCATCTGATTGGCATCTGCGACGTTCACCGGGAAATTACCTGTATTCTTTTTATCTAAGCTATCCGTGTCCAGGAACTTTTCGCAAGAGGTCATGAGGAATGCGGTAGCTAATAGTATGATTGTCTTTTTCATGATCTTCGATTAAAATTTAAGGTTAACACCAAACATATAAGTCCTAGGTTGTGGATAGAATCCCAAGTCGATTCCGGAAACCCAAGGTGCCGTATCTCCATATCCTACTTCTGGGTCCATACCTGAATAGCCGGTAAAGGTGTAAAGGTTTTGTACGGTGAAATAAAGACGTGTTTGGCTGAATGGTAACTTTGGAAATAGCTTAGCAAAGTCATAACCGATAGTAATATTCTGCAGTTTCAGGAAATCAGCATCTTCAATATATAAGTCGGACACATACTGATTGTTGGTGTGACTTCCGGAGGTTAGCCTAGGTATCTTGTTAGACGTTCCTTCGCCATGCCATCTACCAAATATTTCTGTCGTATAATTCTGCAAGGGGCTATCTGCAAACGAACGGTAGGACTTAGCTACCTGTTGGCCAAAGGCGCCGAAAGCTGTTGCTGCGAAGTCGAAGCCTTTATAGCCTAAGCTGATATTCATACCTGCAGTAAAATCGGGATGTGGATTTCCAATCATTACTTTATCCGCATCAGTGATGGAGCCGTCTTGGTTCGTATCGACAAAATAAAGATCTCCCGGTTGTGCAGTTGGTAATACCCCAAATCCATTGGCCCTAAGGTCATTAATCTGTTCTTGTGTTTGGAAGACCCCGTTTGTTCTGTATCCGTAGAAATAACCAATTGGAAAGTCAACCTGCGCACGATACATTTCCGTGGTTCCTTGACTCAGTACATGGTTCTCACCGTGGATAATGCCTTCATCATTTTCGATTTTCAACACTTTGTTTTTATTGTAGGCACCATTTATTCCTATGCTATAACGGAAATCCTGTTTCTTATCGCTCCAGTTTAAGCCGAGTTCGACACCCTTATTTTGAACTTCACCACCGTTCACATAGGGTGCACCCGTTCCGAATATTTTTGGGATGGGCGCTTGTACCAACCAGTCTATTGTTTTCTTGTTGTACCAGTCGAATACAACCGCGAACCTATCTTGTGCGAAGCGAGCGTCGAAGCCTATATTAAGTTGGTCTGAGGTTTCCCAAGTGACAATTGGATTGGAGAGAATATCAGGGTAAGCGCCCTTAATCAACGTATTCTTATTGTTTCCGAAATAATAGCCATTGCGATTATCGATGGCTATGGTGGAAAGGTAATTGAAGTTCGGGATACTTTGGTTACCATTTTGTCCCCAGCTGGCACGTAATTTAAAGAAGTCCAGCCATTCGGAGGTTGCTTCCATAAAGTCTTCACTGCTCAATACCCAACCAACAGAAACAGAAGGGTAGTAGCCCCAGCGTTCGCCCGCGGCGAAATTGGAGGATCCATCGGCACGCAGACTCACGCTGGCCATATATTTTTCCTTATAGTTGTATATCGCACGCGCAAAAAACGAAGCAAGGCTTCCTTGTCCCCATCCCATTCCGCTTACTGCAGGAATATAGCCATCATAGCCTTGGGCATTGGAGATCCAAGCATGTTCCCAGCTATTGGGGAAGGATGAGTTGGTATGTGTCGCACTTAGGTCCGAGCCCATGCCTGATTTCTCTAAAGACTGACCAATGAGGAAGTCGAAATCATGGCCGCCGTTCGTCGCATAACGGTAGTTCACTGTGTTTTCAACGACCCAGCTGTATCCCATTCCTTGATTTTGGGAGATATCGTCATCGGCATTGACCAAAGTGGTAGATAGTTGGTATGCGGGGGTATATTGTCTGTAGTTGTAACTGTTCATTTTATAGCCGAAGCTGCTTCTCCATTTTAGATTTTTAATGGGTTGCACTTCCAGGTAGGCATTGATATTCAATGCGTGACTGTTGCTCAAGTTTTGACCTCTGCGGTACACCATCTCAGCAATAGGATTCGCGATAGCGCCATCCAATCCCCATTTGTCTGCAACTTTGCTTGGTTGGTCGTAGTATTCGCCTTCTGCATTGTAGAGTGGAAGCAATGGGTTTCCAACCAACAAATTGTGGATATCATTCCAGAAAATATTTCCGATACCCAATCCCGTTTTCTTATTAAATGTATATGTAATGTTTTCGCCAAATTTGATAATATCGAACGCTTCATTTTTTAGGATGACATGATCGGAATTTAAGCGGACGTTATTTCTTTTGTAGTCTGGCTGTACCGGTTTACCAAAAATTCCCTCACGGTGGCTGTTAGAATAACCAAAGGAGAATTTGGAGGCGTCAGTTCCACCGAGGAGGGAAACTGCGGTATTAAATAAGGTTGCATTTTCGTTGTAAGCCTCTTTAATCCAATTTGTGCCATTCCATGTGCCATCTTGGATTTGTTGGTACTGTTTAGGAATGATGCTCTCCCAATTATACGGGGTTGAACCCTCATTAAATCGACGTTCATCTTGAATGATCATGTATTCCTTTGCCGTTAGGAGGGAGGGCAGCTTTTGCGCTTGCTGCATGCCTAAATAGGAATCGAGATAAACAGACATTTTGCCGGCTTTCCCTTGTTTAGTGGTCACCAGGATAATCCCGTTAGCTGCTCTTGAACCGTAGATTGCCGCCGATGCTGCATCTTTCAAAACATCGATACTTTCAATATCAGCAGGGTTTAGGTTATTGATGTCACCCCCCGGTACACCATCGATAACATATAGAGGGTTGGAGTTATGTATGGTTCCGAGTCCGCGTATCGTGACTTTATAATTCTCTCCTGGCATCCCTGAACTTTGGGTAATTTGGACCCCAGGGGATTGGCTTTGCATGGCTTCGAGTACATTCGGTGTGCTCAGTTTTTCGATGTCTTCCCCTTTAACCTGTACAGTGGCACCAGTGTTTAATTTCTTTTTCTGAGTTCCATATCCAATAACGATAACCTCATCCAAATCGCTCATTTCTTCCTTAAGGTTGATACGGATGGTCGTTCTACCATTCAATGAAGTTTCAGCGCGCAAGTATCCGAGATAGGTGACAACGATTGTTGCATTGCTATTTACACCTTCCAATTCGAAATCACCTTGTTCATTTGTGGTTGTTCCCAAGTTGGTACCTTTGACAGTCACCGAGGCTCCGGCAATCGGTTTTCCATCGTCGCCGACGACCTTTCCAGAGATTCGTTGCTGAACAGCGGTTTGTCTCTTTTCGCTATTATCGATCAATCGCTTCTGTAGGTCGGTTCGCAGAATAATCGTTCCGCCGGATATTTCCCAAGAGATGGGTTTGTCGGCTAGAATCAAAGCCAATGCTTTTTGTAGTTCGACCTGTTTCAATTCGGCGTCAATCTTAGTATTCGCTAATTCTTTTCCTTGCAGCAGAAAGGGCGTGCCACTTTGTTGCTGTACTTTCCGCATGACCTCAATCAGAGGGCTATTGACCGCTTTTAGCGAGACATGCTGTGCGAAGCCATTTGCAGATAGCTTAAACACACATAAGACGGTTAAAAAAAAGGTTAATTTCATATGGAGTACCCATGGTTTTATTTTCGGTATTGCGCAACTGCGCGTACCATCGTTTTGTTGTATAAAAATCATATTTTTGTACAATTAGGATTAAACATTGGTTAAGGATTAAATTCAGCATTTCGTTCTTGGCTCAAGATTATCTTAATATCTGCCGAGCAATGTTGCAACCATTGTTCGGTATTTTTTTGATAATCTGATGCCTGTTCAGGGTGGTATCGATTTATTCATGGTTTTGTCGTTAATAGGTATGATTTTAAGGGAGTACAATTAGTTTAGGTTCTTTACCTTGATGATTTAGCTTGAATTTGAGGCCGCTTTTTTCCAATAATGTCAGCACCTCTGCAAGGTTTTTATTACGTTCGATCTCTCCGTAGAAGTAGGTTGCCGGAATGGTGCCACTATATCCCACTTCGATGTCGTACCATCTAGAGATATCCTTCATTACTTGGCGTAATTCCGTTTCGTTGAACAGGAACTTGTTGTTTTTCCAGGCGATGAAGCTCGTGACATCCACCGTTTGAACCCTCGCCTTTTTATTTTTCCAGGTTAACTGCTGATTAGGCTTTAGGCTAGACAGCTTCTGCCCATGTAATACATTGACGCTTCCTTCCACTAATGTCGTTGTGATGTCTGATTCGTCGGGGTAAGCAGAGATATTAAACTCTGTTCCCGTCACGTGGACTTCCTGATCTCGCGATGTCACAATAAATGCCTTTTTCATCCCTTGATGGTAAGATTCGTTTACCGAAAAGTAAGCTTCACCCTCTAACTTCACTACTCTACGCTCTTGAGGGAATCTTAAAGGATAACTAAGTTGACTTGAAGCATTCAAAAAAACCGTTGAACCGTCGGGCAAGGTGACTTGATATTTCCCGCCTTTTGGAACTTGTACGGTCGCAGTCAACTTTGAAAGTTCTTGATCATCGAGCTTGATTAAGTCTGTTCCGTCTTGATAGGTTAATTGCTCGTTGACCTTTATTCCGTCTTTATCAGCTCTTAATTGGATGGTCTGGCCGTTGGAGAGCCTTAATTCGGCTTTGTTTTCGGCTGGCTGTATGTCGCTAAAGGAAGTTGGATTTTGACTTGCTTGTTTCTCCCAGTTTGGGATCAGGAAAATATAAGAAATAGCGGCTAGAAGTATGATTGCTGCGGCATATCCCAACCAATTATTTCTGCGTTTTAGTGGTCTTTCCTTCTGGCTGTCTATTTTCTGAATAGTTTTTGCTTTTAAGCTTTTCAACCAATCTTCGCTATCGTCGGATTTTAGTTGTAAATAGTAAAGTGCATCTTCATATAATTCGTCACTGTGAGTGAGTTTATCGAAAAACTGTTGATGACTTATATCTTCCGCAAGCCATTGGTTCAATTCAATGGCGTCTGTTGATGATAAATTTCCCTCTAAATGCTTCTTGATGAGAGCAGCAATTTCAGCACTTAATTTCATGTTGTTTATAATGGTTGTTACTTGTTCAAACGACAGGGGCGGATAAACCTTAGTAGAAAAGTGAATATTTTTTTGAAGGGTCTGTTTTCAAAGGTCATCAAGAACTTTCATCTCTGCTGCTATTTCTATGGAAGGATGAAAGTTTTTATAAAAGATAGTTTTTCCATATTTTAGAGACGTAGTAGTTTTTAAGTAATCTTAAAATGTGGTTCATGAAGTTGAAGTATCCTTTCGCCATTTGTTTCTTGATTTTTTTTCTTTTTACCTCTGTTGAGCTAATTGCACAGGAAGAAGTAACGGTGACTTCGCACAGCGATGTTGATTCCTCTGACTTGGCTTTGATTGATAACGATGGAAAGCTGATCAAGTTATCGGAAATGAAAGGGAAAGTGATTGTTTTGAATTTTTGGGCTACCTGGTGCCAGCCTTGTATAGCAGAGTTACCTTCCTTACAAAAACTTTATTCGTCTTTAGCGTCTGAAGAGGATATTTTATTTGCGGCTGTTGAGATGGATCAGGATCCGGAGAAAGCGGCGAAATTCTTTAAAAAGAGAAAATATAGTATTCCTTTATACTCCTTAGGCTCAGCATTGCCCTCACAAATGCAGACGAACTCCATCCCGATGACCGTCATCATCGCAAAAAACGGAGAAATCGTAGTGAAAAAGATTGGAATGATTGATTTTGAATCAGCGAAACTTCGCAACAATTTGCTCCAATTAACGAAAGAGCGAGCGGATATTTCTTATCTTTAGTTGAAATCTCTTTCGAAATAGCCTTAGAGGAAGGGGTTTTAAATAAAATTAAACATAGATTTAATATTCTATTAATAACCTGCTTTTATTTTTGGATAAAATAAAATAACCTCTATCATGAAATTCACTTCAGCCCTAGCAAGCGCTTTGCTATTAAGCGTTTCGTTCCTCCAGGCACAGACTGACCCTGGAATTATGCGCCTTCAAGAATTCGCATATCCTGCGAAGCGTAAGATTTTAAATATTCCGAATGTTAATGGTCTGCAAGTATTGAAATGTGATTTCCATATGCATACCGTATTTACGGATGGACATGTATGGCCTAATGTCCGCGTACAGGAAGCATGGCGCGAAGGGTTAGATGCAATCTCCTATACCGAGCATATGGAGTACAATCCGCATTCAAAAGATGTTAAAGTAGATCATAATCGCTCCCACGATTTGGCGGTAGAACTAGCAAAAGAAAATAATATTGTTTTGGTGAAAGGGACAGAGGTTACTCGTAAAACTCCTCCAGGGCATTTCAATGCGCTGTTTATCCAAGACGCTTCTACTTTGGTTGAGAATAATGATTCTGCTTTAGATCAGGAAGCAATCGACAAGGTTGCTGCGCAAAAGGCGTTTATTTTTTGGAATCACCCGGGATGGAAGGCAGCGACGATAGAAGGCTCTTATGAATGGATTGATTTCGTTGAAAAGATGTACCAGGAGAAGAAACTTCACGGCATTGAAGTGGTGAATGGTTTGGGATTTCATAAAAAAGCATTGGATTGGGCATTAGACCGTAATTTAACCGTTATCGGAAATACGGATATTCATAACCTAATTGCACATGATTATAATATTGGGCAGGAGGGTGTACACCGTACCATGACGCTGATTATGTCAAAAGATCGTTCCGCAGCTGGTATCCGTGACGCTTTGGAAGCAGGACGTACCGTAGCATGGTCTAGCAAATATCTTTTCGGCAAAGAAGAAAATGTTAGAAATTTGATGAATGCTTGCGTTTCGATCAGTGCTCCGTATCATGAGAAAACAAATAAAAAGGCTGGATCAACAACAAAGTACTATGAGATATCGAACAACTCTGATCTTTATTTTGAGTTGGAGTTGAAATCCGGAAATGGAACAAAACGGATTGTGCTATATCCAGAATCCAAACAAATCCTAACTGCGGAAGCCGGACAGTCTAAATTAACGTATGAAGTAGTGTCTACATTTATCCGTAGCGACAAGCACTTAATGTTTGATGTTAAGTTATAATATTCGACTAACCTTTTACAATTCATAATCGAAGTCGTCCAGCTCTGCTGGGCGGCTTTTTTTATGCACTATGCTGTACTTTTGCCGCTAATTAATATTCAGTTCTCATCAACTTTACAATTCTCTTACATTAATCTGATAATCTACCATTACGATAATATTAGCTTAACATTGAGGTAATATTGAAACCTCAATTTTGTAGGGATGAAACAAAAGATTATTAACTATTTCCCGAGTTTTTGTGTCATTTCTCTATTTTTTTTCAATTCGTGTAGTACCAATACGAATTCGATTAAGATGAAAGGCTCTGATACAGAGGTGAATTTGGCAGTCAACCTTGCTGAGGAATTCACAGAGCTCGACCCGACTTTCAGTATTGCGATTTCTGGCGGTGGTTCCGGTTTAGGGATAACCTCGCTCATGAATGGTCAAGCCGATATTGCGAACTCATCGCGCCCCTTATCGGATGAAGAGATTCAACAATTCAAGGAGAAAGATATTGAGATAAAGACGATTGTCTTCGCAGAAGATGCAACGGCATTTGTGGTGCATAAGGATCTGCCTTTAGAGGAACTTTCTGTGGATACACTAGGTCAGATTTTAAGTGGGAAGATCAAGAACTGGAATGAGATCATTGATGTTGATCAGCCTATTAATATCTACGGTAGACAGAGCAGTTCAGGAACGCATTCTTTTATCAAGAAGAAGCTTAAGATTGAGTTCTCCAACACAGCAAAGGAAATGACTGGTAATGCACAGATTATTGAAGGGGTGAAGGCCGATAAAACAGGTATTGGTTATGTGGGAGCTGGCTATGTCGCTCATGATCCGAATAGTGGTCAGAAGGTAAAGATTTTGAAGATTCGCGAAAATGCTACTGCTGTAGCTTACTCTCCATTAGATCCAGACGCTATTAACAATAGCTTGTACTATTTCCAACGGCCCTTATACCAATTTGTATTGGCTAAATCCTGGGATAAAGTAAGACCTTTTATCAACTTTGAGCGTGGTGGCATCGGTAGAAAATTGATCGAAGATCACGGTTATTATACGCTAGAAAATCAACAACATGAAATATAAAACACGATTGTCTTTAGACCTTTGTTTTAAATATATTTTTAAAGCAACAGGTTTACTGGTTCTAGCATTATTAGGCGGTATTCTTGCCATGCTAGTTTATAATTCTTTTTCTTTTTTCCTGGATGTAAAGCCTTTGGACTTTATCACAGGGATGGAGTGGAATCCGACGGCTAATGATCCCAAGTATGGCATGCTTCCGTTGATTCTAAGTACAACTTTGGTGACTTTCGGTGCCATGCTAATTGCTATTCCATTGGGAATTGGTACAGCCGCTTTTATCGCAGAATATGCGAGTCCGAGAGTTAAGAATATCTTGAAACCTACTGTAGAGATGTTGGCTGCAATTCCATCGGTTGTAATTGGCTTTTTAGGTATTGTAGTAGTGAGTCCGGGTATCGCTAGTTTAGCGGATCTATCGAATGGCTTAAACGCCTTAAATGGTGCTATCCTCTTAGCCGTTATGGCTTTGCCTACAATTATTACTGTTGCGGAGGATGCGATTCACGCTGTTCCGAAGACTTATAAGGAAGCAAGTTATGGTGTCGGAGCGACAAAATGGGAAACTTTGATTAAAGTTGTAATTCCTGCTGCTGCACCGGGTATTATCGCTGCGGTGATGTTAGGTGTTGGACGTGCCATCGGAGAGACGATGACCGTATTGATGGCAACGGGTAATGCCGCATTGATGCCTACGGGTTTCTTCGACTCTGTAAAAACAATGACAGCGACAATTGCAATCGAAATGGGCGAAGTACCTTATCAGACAACCCACTATTTTGCACTTTATGCCATAGCAACTGTTCTATTTATGATGACCCTTGCAGCGAATATGCTAGGTGAGTATTTCATTAACCGTTTTAGAAAATTCCATGCAGTATAGATCATCGAAATTATCTAAAGTTGTAGAGTGGGGTACTCTATTGACTAGTACTATTCTGGTTTGTTTCTTTTTAGTTGTTGTTATTTGGGAAATTGTTTCCAAAGGTGCTGGACAGCTTTCCTGGGAATTTGTCTCGACTGTTCCAACAGACGGAATGACCAAGGGAGGAATTCTAACTCCAATTATAGGAACCGTATTATTGACTTTGATTACCGCCATATTCTCGATACCATTTGGTGTTTGTTGTGCGATTTACTTGCACGAATATGCGGAAGACAATTGGTTGACCCGAACAATCAGAGCTTCAATTCGTAATCTCTCAGGTGTTCCGAGTATCATCTACGGTTTATTTGGTCTGGCACTGTTTGTACAATCTATGGAACTCGGAACATCCTTGTTGGCTGCCGGATTAACATTGGGCTTGCTTTCCTTGCCTTATATCATCACAACGACCGAAGAAGCATTAATGCGTATTCCAAACAGCACGCGAGAAGCTGCCCTTGCGGTGGGAGCGACGAAGTTTGAGACCATCAAAGATGTGGTTATTCCCTCTGCGATGTCAGGTATTTTGACGGGAGTCGTATTGACTTTAAGTCGCGCAGCTGGTGAAACCGCACCGATTTTATTCACGGGTGCTGCATTCTATATCAATGGCACCACCGGATTTATTAACCAAGAATTTATGGCATTGCCATACCATTTATATATGTTATCGACACAGCATCAGTCCATCGATGAGGTTCGTCCTATCGCCTATGGAACGGCTTTAGTGCTTGTTGTTGTTGTCTTTTTATTGAACCTTACTGCGTTCTACATTCGTTATAAGTATAGAAAAAATGAAGTCTAAATTATCAGCTGAAAATTTGAATATCAGCTTTGGAGCAAAGCATGTATTAAAGAATGTTAACATTTCTTTTGCAGAGAATGAGATTACGGCATTGATTGGTCCTTCGGGATGTGGGAAGAGTACTCTGTTGAGAAGTTTTAACCGTATGCACGACCTATCTCCGGATGCGAAGATTGACGGTAGTTTGAAACTGGAGGAACTTAATCTTTATTCCAAAGGTGTTCCTGTAACGGAAATTAGAAAACGTATTGGGATGGTGTTTCAGAAGGCAAATCCATTTCCGAAGAGTATCTATGATAACATCGCTTACGGTTTGAAAATCAATAACCTCCCACATGATAAGGGCGTGATCGAGAAAGCATTGCGTGAGGCGTTTCTGTGGGAAGAAGTGAAGAATGACCTGAAGATGCCGGCAACCCGCTTATCTGGTGGTCAGCAACAACGTTTATGTATTGCTAGAGCGGTGGCATTGCGTCCTGAAGTAATTCTCATGGATGAGCCATGTTCCGCTTTGGACCCCGTAAGTACGTTGAAGATTGAAGAACTAATCACTCATCTGAAGAAAAATTATACCATTGTTATTGTGACACACAATATGCAACAGGCACAACGTATTGCTGATAAAACGGTATTTATGTATTTAGGTGAAGTAAAAGAAGAGGGCCCGACGAAGCAGATTTTCGGAAACCCTTTAAATGAAGTGACCGCGAATTATATTAACGGGCAATTCGGATAGAAGATAAAACTTGATAATGCACATCTGATATTGATGCAGGAAAACCGACTTGAAAGAGTCGGTTTTTTATTTTTCGGGCATCACTTTGTAAGTCGGATCTTCCTGAATATTAACCTCGATAACTCCTTTGGCATTGTCTAATAGCTTGATTGAATCTTCACTCAAATGACGAAGTACAACGGTTTTCTGTTGGCTAGCATAGCGAGAGGTCAGTTTATTGACTGCATCTATGGCTGACATGTCGACAATTCTTGATTCTCGGAAGTCTATTATAATGCGTTCTGGATCTTGGTCAACTTCAAATTTGTCCATGAAGTGAGTCACTGAACCAAAAAACAGCGGCCCATAAATTTCATACACTTTGTTGCCATACTCATCGTTTGATTTTCTTGCGCGTATCCGTACAGCACTATCCCAAGCAAAGACGAGCGCAGAGATAATTACACCTACGAGTACAGCTAATGCTAGGTTGTGGAGCACGACGGTGATCGCTGCAACCAAAATGCCAACGAAGATATCGGACTTCGGCATCTTGCTCAGCATCTTAAAGAATCCCCATTTGAAGGTGGTAATGGCTACAATCATCATCACACCAACCAAAGCTGCAAGTGGGATCAGTTCGATAAACGGAGCGCCTACCAGGATGATAATTAGAATAGTTATTGCTCCAATAAATGCGGATAGTTTTGTTCTCGCACCTGCATTGATATTCACTAGGGTCTGCGCGACCATCGCACATCCTCCCATACCGGTGAAAAATCCATTGACAATATTGGCCGTTCCTTGTGCAACGGCTTCCTTGTTCGAGGACCCTTTCGAGTTGGTCAACTCATCCACCATACTAAGCGTTAATAAGGATTCGATTAAACCTACTGAAGCCATAATCAACGCATATGGGAAAATGATTTGCAGTGTCTCTAAATTGAATGGAACTGCCGGGATATGAAAGGGAGGGAAGTCGCCGGCAATACTTGCAATATCTACAACCTTCTTCGTGTCGATACCAATAAACTGGACTACGGCAAATACGATTAAGATTGCTATTAAAGAAGATGGCACCGCTTTAGTAATTTTAGGGACGATTAAAACGATTGCAACGGTCAAGGCTGTTAATCCTAACATGGTATAAAGCATGGAGCCTGTCATCCAATGTGCTACACCGTTTTCGACGACTTTAAACTGTTCAAGTTGTGCCATAAAGATAATGATGGCGAGACCATTTAAGAAACCGAACATAACCGGTTGAGGAATCAATCGCACAAACTTGCCCAGTTTGAATGCACCTACTGTTATCTGTAATATTCCGGCGAGTGCGACCGTTGCGAATAGATATTCCACCCCATGCGAACTAATTAAAGCGATCAAGACGACGATGGTAGCTCCAGCACCGCCGGATACCATGCCTGGTCTACCTCCTAAGATCGACGTCACTAAACCCATTAAAAATGCTCCATATAATCCCGTCAGCGGACTTAGACCTGCCAAGATCGCAAAGGATAAGGATTCCGGAATCATCGTCATCGCGACGGTTAAGCCGGCGAGAATTTCCGTCTTCCAATTGATTTGTCTTACGTCTTGAATCGAGAATTTGAACATGAATGTGTTTAGTTGGGCAATTAAAAACAGACAAAGATAGGTTTTCGAAATCTAAGAGATTTCAATTTCTGATAATTTTTAATGTTTTATAGGTCTAGTTAATGGTTAATTTTCTAAGTGAAAAGATTTTTGGCACGGTTGTTTCCTTTTATGTAGCGTAATACGATTTTACACGTTTATCTAAATAAGAAAATTAAATTATTTATGGGTAAATTATTATTAATATTAGGTGTTTCGATGTTGATCTCAAGCTGCGGTTTGAAGAACTCATCGGAATCTTTCAAAGAAGAAAAGGCATTAAGGGTTGAGTTTATCGGAACAACGACGCCAACCATTTCAAATACAAAAGGAAAAGCAACCTTATTTGCAGTGGCAGCAAACCTAGCTGATGTTGCAGCAACGGAAATTGCTGTGGCAGATTTTGATGCAAAAGCCATCCCATTTAACGTGGATTTCGAATTGCCGAAAGATTACCTAAAGCTTATTAAACCTGAGCTGGGGAAAGGTGATTCGGTGAAATATTATGTAGCTATCGAATGGGATTCCAATGCGGATGGGAAGATTGAAGAAGGTGATGTCATGATCGACTTTGACAAGCAGTTTCCTCATGTGCAACTCGGAAAGCAAACTCAACAAGTCTTTGTGAAGTAGCCGAACGGTAATACGTTAAAATATAAAGGCCACCTGATGTAGGTGGCCTTTTTTATTAATAATATTTTCTGTAGCTGATGTGCTGCCAATCAAATATCGGGATACCTCGAACTAATAGCGATGATGAACCCTGCGCGCTCGTACTCGCTGCATTCAGCATTACAGAATGCCTTTTAAATGCTTCCAAACATTCTCAGCTAGGATAAGCTGTCCCTCTTTGGTCGGATGTACTGCGTCCTGTTGGTTGAGCTTGGTAATTCCAGCAACATTGTCTAGTAGAAAAGGGACCAAGGTCATGTTCTTTTCTTGAGCCAATGCTGGAAAGATTGCTTCGAACTCTTTAAAATATGCTTCGCCCATACTCGGCGGAACTTTCATCCCAGCCAATACCAATTTACAATTGGGATAAGCTTTGATAACCTTATCGACTATTTCCCCCAAATTCTTCTTCGTGGCCTCAGGTTTAATTCCTCTCAGCCCGTCATTTGCTCCTAATTCCAGCACAAAAACGTCGATAGGTTCTTTCAATAGCCAATCAATACGATCCTTTCCTCCTGCGCTTGTCTCACCGCTTAAACCAGCATTAATGCAAGTATAGTTCAATCCTAAGGAGTCTATTTTCTGTTGAATCAATGCAGGGAATGCTTCTGTTTGATTTTCTAAGCCTAAGCCCGCAGTTAAACTATTACCAAAGAAAACAATATTCTGCTTTTTCTCAGAGGGTGTCGCTTCTTGGACTACAGTATCCTGTTGTTGTTCAGTCGCTTGTTGCTTTTGGGGATTATTGCAAGCCGTAAGTAAAATTATGGCTGATAATGTCGAAAAAGTCGTTTTGATATAGTTCATGGAACTAAATTAACCAAAAAAAGATATACTTTTAGTGATATATGTCTACTATGATTTTAGAATTACAGCATGTTTTCAAAAACTACAGCTTAGAAGGAAAGGATATTCCAGTTTTAAAAGATATTAATATTCAAGTGGAAGAAGGGGCGACGGTAGCTATCGTAGGACCCTCGGGCAGTGGTAAATCGACATTGCTAGGCCTATGTGCCGGTCTTGACCAAGCCTCCGAAGGCTCAATTCGCTTGAATGGGATAGAATTAACTGGGTTAAGCGAGGATAAGCTGGCACAGATACGTAATGAACATGTGGGATTCGTGTTTCAAAACTTTCAACTATTGCCAACCTTGACAGCTTTGGAAAATGTTATGGTTCCGATGGAGCTGAAGGGGATTCGCAACAATCAAGCAGTTGCTATGGAGCTGCTGGAACGAGTTGGTCTTGATGCAAGAGCCAATCATTACCCCTCGCAACTTTCCGGCGGTGAACAGCAACGCGTATCGCTTGCTCGTGCTTTTGCAAACAAACCCAAGATTCTATTTGCCGACGAACCAACTGGAAATCTGGATGCAGAGACAAGCCAAATTATCGAAGAGATGCTTTTTGAACTCAACAGGGCTTCCGGTACGACGCTAATTATTGTGACCCACGACCTTGAATTAGCTGCAAAAACACAACAGGTTATTCCCATTAAAGGAGGGCAGATTCAATGAATTGGCGATGGATCTTTTTAATGGCATGGCGAGATAGTCGAAAGAACAGATCTCGGTTATTTCTATTTATATCTTCAATTATCCTAGGTATTGCTTCCTTGGTTTCCATGAATTCGTTCAATCGCAACCTGAAAGTTGATATTGACAATCAGGCGGCAGAGTTGATCGGTGCTGATTTAGCATTTGAGAGCAATCGCAAACCTACGGCGGAGACCTTAGCCTTTATTGATTCGCTTAAAGATCTCAGCTTAGGATTCGCGAAAGAGGAGCGCTTCATGTCGATGCTACGCATTCCAAAGGCAAATGCTTCCCGATTTGTTCAGGTCAGGGCGTTGGAAGGGCCATATCCATTTTACGGTGCGGTAGAAACACATCCGGATCACGTTTTTAAAGAATTTGGAAAGCATGAAGGGCTATACATCGACAACTCGCTGTTTTTGCAATATGAATCTTCCCTAGGCGATACAGTACAGTTAGGGACTAAAAGCTATCCTATTTTGGGCAGTATGACGTCGCAACCCGGTCAGAGTGCATTTTCGGGCGCAATGGCTCCGAGCCTATTTATCCCTTTGGAACAGTTGAAAGATGCGGGACTACAACAGCAAGGTAGCCGCATTGAATATCATTTCTATTTTAAGTTACCTAAGAATTTTGCTGTCGATAAGAAGATAGCGGATTGGAAAGATAAACTCAGCACGCTTCAGCTTCGGAGTTCGACCATTGCGACGACAAAAGAAAACACCGGACGGTCGTTTGCCGACATGGCCAGTTTTATGGAATTGGTAGGTTTTGTTGCACTGTTGTTGGGCTGCATTGGAGTTTCTTCTGCCGTGCAGATCTACGTTCGGGAAAAGTTGATGTCGGTTGCTATCCTCCGTTGCTTAGGAACGACGGCAAAACAAGCATTCTTTATCTTTCTGATTCAATTTGCTGCTATAGGATTGATCGGAGGAATTATCGGCGCTGTGCTCGGTACGGCGATTCAGTATGCCATCCCTTTTGTGATGCAGGATGTGCTTCCGGTTCAGTTGACTACACAGATCGTATGGCCTGCTATTTTTGAAGGAATTATCATCGGTTTAGTGATCGCGGTATTATTTGCGTTATTGCCATTACTTTCCGTCCGGCACATCTCTCCGCTAAATTCCTTGCGCGTCCAAGATGATGAAGAGGGGCTTTTTAAGGATCCGTTAAAGGGTTGGATCTATCTTTTGATTGCTGGCTTCATCGTTATGTTTGCCAGGATACAAATGGAGAATTGGACACAGACCCTATTATTTAGCCTCGGGATAGCCTTGACTTTCTTTTTACTCTATGGAGTAGCGAAAGGTTTTACCTGGCTTATACGTAAGTTCTTTCCATCTAAATGGCCATATCTTTGGCGTCAGGGACTTTCGAATCTCTGGCGACCGAACAACCAAACAGTTATTCTGATCGTCTCTATTGGCTTAGGAACCACGTTAATTTCAACCCTATATTTCGTTCAGGATATTCTACTGAAGCGCATTTCTGTTTCTGCGGAGCAGAATGAGGCTAACATGCTGATGTTTGATATTCAACCATCTCAACGGGACTCCCTTCAAAATATGGCGACGGCGGCAGGCTATCCAATTGTAGAAAGTGTGCCAATCGTAACAATGTTCATGGAAGAGGTTAATGGAACCTCTCTGAAAGATGTGTTGAAAGATACGACCATTGAGATTTCTAATCGTGCATTTCGCGGAGAGATACGGGCGACGTATCGAGATAGCCTCTCTGCATCTGAGAAAGTAACAGCCGGAAAGTGGGTAGGACAGGTGGCTGCCGGCGATACGGCTTCCGTATCTTTGGATGAACGCTACGCTGAAGGAATTGGTGTAAAAGTCGGAGACATCTTAACGATGAATGTCCAAGGAATGCGTCTGCCCGCTAAAGTGAGCAGCTTGCGGCAAGTAGATTGGAACCGCTTTCAGTCAAACTTTCGTATGGTCTTTGCGAAAGGGAGTATCGATGAAGCCCCTCAATTTTATCTTATGATGACCAAGGTGTCGGGAGAGCGGGAGGCCAGCCAGTTTCAACAAAGAGTAGTCAATCAGTTTCCAAATGTGTCGGTAATCGATATGAATGCGATCCTGGTCATTCTAAACAATATTCTAGAGAAAATCGGTTTCATTATTCAATTTATCGGTGGGTTCAGCATTCTTACAGGAATCGTCGTATTGATCTCTTCAGTGCGGATCAGTAAGTACCAGCGTATTCGTGAGAATGTGCTATTACGTACGATAGGAGCGAGCCGAAAACAAATATTCCTTATCACCATTAGCGAATACATGTTTCTCGGCCTTTTAGCGGCAATAACTGGACTGTTTATCTCGCTGATAGCAAGTAATATCCTCGCTATCTTTGTCTTCGAAAGCGCATTTGTTCCAAATATCGGCTTTGTATTGCTGCTCATCCTTTTGGTCAGTGCAATGACGGTCATAATCGGATTGTTGAACAGCCTTTCGGTGTTGCGCAGATCGCCACTGGAAGTATTGAGAACGTCGTAAAGCTAAGACGCGCAATTAAACCCTCAAATCTAGTCTGTATATACGTTGATAAACTTATATAGAGGCTAGATTTTTTTATTTCCCATGAACCTTTTTCATGATGGATTGTTGTTACAACGTATTAATTAAACACTCAATCCTCTTAACTATGAAAAAACAGAATAAGCCAAATCCTAAGACTGTTCAGATTGATGCTCATGTTGTTGATAATCAAAATCGGACCATGACAACCAATGATGGGGTTCCTATTCATGATAATAATAATACGTTAAAAGCTGGAGAACGCGGACCGTCTTTATTGGAAGACTTTATCTATCAGGATAAGCTAGCCCATTTTGATCGCGAGCGTATTCCCGAACGCGTGGTTCACGCGCGTGGATCGGGTGCCCATGGTGTTTTCGAAGCTACGGCGGATATGAGCAAATACACAAGAGCCAAGTTCTTACAAAAAGGAACAGTAACTCCCTTGTTCACTCGATTTTCTACGGTAGCGGGCTTTAAAGGATCTACCGATCTAGCACGCGATGTACGTGGCTTCTCTGTAAAATTCTATACCGAAGAGGGGAATTACGATCTTGTCGGAAACAATATCCCGGTCTTCTTTATTCAGGATGCTATGCAGTTTCCCGACGTCGTACATGCGGTGAAACCAGAACCGGACAAAGAGATTCCGCAAGCCGCTTCAGCACACGATACCTTTTGGGACTTCATCTCTTTGATGCCCGAATCAGCGCATATGTCGTTGTGGGTTATGTCCGACCGTGCTATCCCTCGTTCCCTAAGAATGATGGAGGGTTTTGGTGTCCATACGTTCAAATTCATCAACGACCAAGGTAAGGCGACTTTCGTTAAGTTCCATTGGAAACCTAAATTGGGCGTTCATCAGGTAGCTTGGCAAGAAGCGCAAAAGATATCTGGATACGATGCTGATTTTCACCGTCGTGATCTATGGGAAGCCATCGATAATGGAGACTTTCCGCAATGGGATTTAGGTGTGCAGTTGATTCCTGAAGAAGATGAGATGAAATACTCTTTTGATATTCTTGACCCTACTAAAATAATCCCGGAAGAGCTTGTACCCGTTCAAATTATAGGGACAATGACCCTGAACAGAAACCCGGAGAACTTCTTTGCGGAAACCGAGCAGATCGCATTCGACCCAGGCCGTTTAGTACCCGGTATAGACTTCAGTAACGACCCGCTATTGCAGGGTAGAGTGTTCTCTTATGCCGATACACAGAACTATCGCCTTGGAGGACCGAATTTCCATGAACTTCCGATCAATAGACCCGTTAATGGGAAATATAACAATCAAAAAGATGGCTTCCATAGAACGGATGTTCTGAAAGGCAATGTCAGCTATTTTCCAAATAGTTTAGGTGGGGGATGTCCATATCATGCGATGCTGAAAGGTGAAAAAGGGTTTGAGTCGCATGCTGAAAAAATAGATGCGAAGAAGATCCGCGAACGTTCTACCTCATTTGCTGATCATTTTACGCAAGCTCGCTTATTCTTCAATTCACAGTCTGAAGCCGAGCAACAACATATTATCAGCGCCTTTAGCTTTGAATTGTCCAAGGTCAATTCGGTTGCCGTGCGTAGGCGAGAATTGGCAATCTTAAATCAGATCGATAAGAAATTAGCAAATGGCGTTGGTAAAAACCTAGGGATTGATCCCCCTCAGCAATTGGATGAATTGACCTTGCAGTTTGCCCGTCAAAATCATCCAAACTACCCAATTAAACCGAATAAACCCGAAATCGAAAAATCGCCAGCGTTGAGCATGGAGACGAAAGCAGGAGAGGGCAGTATTGAAACACGAAAAGTCGCGTTCCTCGTCGCTGACGGCGTGAGCAAGAAATCAGTTGACAAAATGAGAAAAGCACTGAAAGCTGAGAAAGCGCAAGCAGTTTTGATATCGACAAAAGTAGGCGCGCTGAAGTATAAAGAAGGAGATACGGAAGAAGTTCAGCATTCTTACTTAACCGACGCTTCCGTATGCTTTGATGCCTTCTATACGCCAGAGGGAGACTCGATAGAAGTGTTAAAATCGGAACCCGACTATATTCAATTTATTAACGAGGGATACAGACATTGCAAAGCCTTGGCATTTGCGAAAGGTGCGGAGTCTTTGATTGATCTCAGTTATATTAAAATGAAGGGCATGGACAAAGGTGTCGTGCTGGAATCGGCTAACGATTTAACAGGTGATTTCATCAAAGTCATGAAGGGTCATCGTATTTGGGAAAGAGAAGCCGATAGAAAAATACCAGTTTAAAAAAAAGGCAAACTATTTTGTTTTTGAGTTGTTCTCTATATAAATCACATGAATAAACATTAAAAAGGAGAAAAAGTATGAACAAGTTAACATGGAAAGGCCGTTGGAACGAAATCAAAGGAAAAGTAAAGCAACAATATGCAGATCTTACTGATGATGATCTACTTTATGCAGAAGGAAAAGAAGATGAGTTATTAGGAAGACTTCAAAAGAAAACAGGGAAGACTAAAGAAGAAGTTGAATCTTGGTTAGATGAAATGTAATCAGTTTGACTTCTGAGTAGTCAGATATTGAAAAGCGGAAATTCGGATGAAAACGAATAGAAGTTTTTTTTAAAAGAGAAGGGTTGTTCAATTTGGACAACCCTTCTTGATTTATGACTTGACCTCCAAAATAAGCCCATATTCATAAGCCATTTTAATGGCCGAACTCAAATTTGAGGCTTTGAATTTCTCAATTAAATTCTTTCGATGGCTTTCAACCGTATGGTGGCTGATGAATAGTTTTTCGGCAATCTGAATAGTTGTTAATCCCATTGCCGCTTCTATTAATATCTCCTTCTCGCGGCGTGTCAATTTCGGGACGCTCTTCAGTTCGCTCTGATTTTTTTTATCAACGATGCTCTTCGTTTGAGAACACATGAAGCGCTTACCATGCAAGATATACTGAATTCCTGTGAGAATCTCATCAATAGAGGAGTTCTTTTGAATATACCCTTCCGCGCCCTCCTCAAAGGCAGAATTGATAACTGCATATTCATTATGCACACTAATAATGATGATGTGCATGCTAGGATAACTCGCACGCAGTGGACGAATAAGTTCTAAGCTATTGGTGTCAGAAAGGTTGATGTCCAATAAGAGAATATCAATCTTTTCATACTTTAGTGCCGCTTGTAGCGCCTCAGCACTAGGGTAGCATCCGACAACCGTTAGATCCTCTTCCTTGGATAGTATATTTCGTAGACCCTCTAATAATAAAGGGTGGTCATCCGCGATCGCAATGTTTATCATACGTTTTGAGATTTGGGAAACTGAAACTCTATGCTCGTTCCTTGATTAATTTCCGAGTTAATTTGGACTGATCCTTTTAAGAATTCTACTCTCGATTGGATATTATGCAGTCCGGCAGACTGATTATTTTTTAATGCTTTAGGGTCGAATCCTGCGCCATCATCCTCCACCGTAATCTGATAGCTGTTCTCTTCTTCCACTACCTGGATCAAGATTTGTGCTGGCTTGGCATGCTTAATCGCATTATTTACCAGTTCCTGGATAATTCGATAGACGATAAGTTGTTTATCGATCGGAAGCTGCTTATCGTAATGTAGAAACTGCACATCCACATCCAATGTATCGGTTGACATGCGGGTCGCATAGTCTGATAAAGCTTCCCCCAATCCATACTTTTGCAACAGATCTGGCATCAAATTATGGGCGACACGCCGCAACTCATCCACCGCTAAATCCAAATGCCCCATGGTCTTGTCCATAGTTTCCTTGTTGTTATCTGTAATGCGATCATTTAATTGTGATAAATGAAGCTTCGTACCTGAAAGTAACCCACCTAAACCATCGTGCAGGTCGCGAGCTAATCTGCCTCTTTCCAATTCTTGCCCATGCAGCATGGCGGTCAGTGTTGATATTTTTGAATGCTGACGCTCCTGTTCGAGCGCTAATTGATGCAGCGCATCATTCTGTTTCATATGTTTGGAACGTTGCTGATAAGCATATAACAACACCAAGAACAATAGAAATATGGTGGCAAACGATAGAATGAAATAAGTGTTTACTTTTTCCCTGAAATTGATTTCCTGCTGATAATTGCTAATCTCCGCGGCTCTGTTTTGTGCCTCGAGTTTAGACATCCGCAGTTCCTGATTCTGTTTCTCGGTTTCTAGTTTCGCTAATTCCAATTCCTTTGATTGGTTATCTTGAATAAGCTTCATGTTTTCCAGATCTTGCTTCTGTTGAATACCAAGAGCTGCCATTAAACTCAATTGCTGTTCTTTCTTTTCTGATTCTAACTGTAAATTCTGCACTTGTTGCTCTTGCCGACCCTTCTCAAACTGCGCTTCCAGTCGCTTCCCTAAATTTAATTGTTCCTGATCGTAAACACGCTTGAAAATCTCGATATACCGCTTATAATAATTTACCGCCTCATCAAATTTCTTTTCCTTCTCGCTAATATTCGAAAGACTTTCATAGATGCTCATCAAAACATTCTGATCCTGATTGCTTGAGTTGTTGATCTCGGAAAGCGATGCCAACAGATATTCCTTAGCTAGGGTAGGGTTGTTCTCTTGCATCGCCATTTCCGCCATGATACCATATGCCGATGATACATGATTATGTTCATTGCTTTCTTGCCCATGCTGCTTCGCTAATTCAGCATATTTCTTTGCTTTCGCGCGATAGGAGGCTGGATATGACCGCAAATAAAGATGTGCTAAGTTGCTGGAAACAAAGGATAAATTAGAGGAAAAAGGAATCTCAGCTTTATTATTCTGATAGGTTTCTAGTGCCTGTAGATAGTATTTTTCTGCTAGATCCCGATGCTTCAAATCTGCTTCATCTCTTAAAAACTGCTGCTCATGTAAGTATCCTAAAGACATGTACCCATCAAATATGGAAGACGGATCTTTTTGCTTTATCGCCAAGTCCAAGGATAACTTAGAGTATTTATCCTGCAATTCAGTTTCATTCCAGTTGGAATATATTGCCGTTAATTCCTTATAGATGGACGATTTCCGGCCTAACAAAGTATTCGAATGCGGCGCTCTATCTAAATATTCTAGCGCTGTGACAAAACTACGCACAGCTTCAGCTTCCTTCAACTGTCGCGATTGAATCCAACCTTGCCCATACATCACGTAGCCTTTGGTCTCGTTGTCCAGCGTTCGAGCCATATTGCTTCTAGCTTTGGAGATTTGGATATTCGCCTGCGCCGGGTTCTCTGCAATCTGAAAATTAATAGCCAATACGGTCTGCAGATAGGCAACATATTTAGCCTCTTTAAGTTTCGATGCCGAGGCAATATTATCATGCAAAAGTTTAAATGCTTCGTCGACCTGATCATTAAAAAACATTGCCTGCGCATATTTGCCGGTCAATAAATATCGTTCGGCGCTATTCTCTGCACTTTTATGATACTGCGATGCTAAACTGTTAAGCAGATCTTGAGCCATCACAGACTTCCCCAAGGAAAGCATTACAGATAAAATGATTATCCGAGGAACGTATTTAATAAATATGGCGTAATATCTCAACATGAACGGTTAACTGCATTTATTCTTGGGCGAAGATAAGTCTTTCTTTTTTGAGTTAGTTTTCCTCCACGCGCTCGCCTCTCATATTAATGATATATTGGTCTTCACCATCGGGATCCTCTGCAACAATAGCTTCGCCGCTAGCGAAGGTACCGGCCGCCGTATATTTGATCGGGATCACAACTTCTCCCAATGGATTGATGAAACCAAACTTTGCACCTTGCTGCACGGTAATCAATGGCGAATCTTGCGATAGCGAGATATAGTCGTAACCCTCTTTCACCAATTTATTCGTTTTTAAATTGTATAGCGCCATTATTCCCTCGTGGTAAACAACGAAATTCGTCTTATTTAGTTCGGTAATCATTTCGTATTCAAAAGGAATAACGATTTTACCATTTACATCGATGATTCCCCAAAGATCGTCCTTCGAAACTGCGGCTTTTCCATCGATCATCGTTGCAATCTGATCATATTCTGGTTTCACTAATATTTTTCCCTCCTTATTCAATAAACCTACTTTTCCATCTTCACTAAAAAGATACGCTCCCGAATTATAATCCACCGCTACATATTCGTATTTCAATGGAACAACAGGCTTTCCGTTGATGTCAATTAAACCAAACTTGTTATTTGGATCGGATGCGATAGCAACGTCATCCCGATAGTAATCGATAAACGTGAATTCCAAACCAGTGATATGTTGGTCATCATGGTCTGCCAAACCATATAGCGTGCCCTCATCATTTGAATAGATAAAGCGGCTGTCCGCCACTTGCATGCCTGTCAAACTACCGATTGAATCTACTTCATTCGCTTCCTCTTCATCTAATTCTAATAGGGTATAGTCTTTCGGAACTTCAAATTCCGATTGCTTTACATCAACCTTCGAAACCTTCGTTACAACAAATCCATTTCCTGCACTCGTAAATTCCAATACCGCGCCCGGAATTAATGATAGCATTTCAAATTCGCCCCAATAGATTGATGGGATAGCTTCGGTATACCAAAAGTCAATAATACTTGCCTCAACACCTTCTGCGAAAGATTCAATACGCAGCTGAGCTAGTTTACAATCATAACCTGCAATTTTTTTGGTCTTCCCCTCCACAAAGTCAAAACTCATGCCTTCAACCGCTTCCATCGTTGTACCGCCCGTGCTTACCTCAACAAATTGTTTCTCTTCTGGGAATAGGATAGAACCCTTGTTCGACTCTTTGTTTATTAAATAAATTGGGCTTTCCAAAGTGCTTGGAGTTACTTTGATCAGTTTGTCATTAACATAGACTGTTTGGAAGGCTTCTATCTCGGCCATCTCGGCATCGCTCGGCATTTCAGAAGCAACAAATTGGTAGTCTAATTTGAAAAATTTGTGCATCTGAGCATAGGTAGACCCAAGCGAAAATACACTTAGGGATAGGGAAAGAAATAATGATTTCATAGTTCGCATTTATCTAAAACAAAGTTGCCAAATTCTTCTAGATTTCCATATCCCTGATTATGGCTAATTTGCTACCTTCGTATAAATAAACCCAATCCGCTAGCTATGAAAAGATACGTTTCCTTCCTATTTTCTGCTCTTAGTTTACTGTCTTTCGGCGTCATGCAGATCTATGCACAGGAGAAGAAACCTAATATCATCTTTATTTTCTCTGACGATCATGCCTATCAGGCAATCGGTGCTTATGGTAATAGACTCGTGAAAACGCCAAACATTGACCGGATAGCGAAAGAGGGTGGCTTATTTGAAAATTTTCTGGTCACCAATTCCATCTGCGGACCCTCGCGCGCAAATCTGCTTACCGGAAAGTACAGTCATAAAAATGGCTACTTAGCCAATGAAGGTAAGTTTGATATGGACCAAACGCTGTTCAGCCGATTGATGAAACAAGGAGATTATCAAACCGCTTGGATAGGGAAGTGGCATTTAGGTTCATTGCCTGGCGATGCATTCGATGATTGGAAAATTTTGCCCGGACAAGGATATTATTATAATCCCGATTTCATTGATGCGAAGAACGATACGGCGCGATATGAGGGTTATGTGACGGATCTCATAACCGAGTTTGCGACAGATTGGATGGATAAGCGAGATAAAGACAAGCCTTTCTTTTTGGTTGTGGGTGAGAAAGCTACCCATCGCGAATGGTTGCCTGCAATTGAAGATTTAGGCGTTTATGATGATGTCGAGTTCCCTTTGCCGGAAACATTTTATGATTCTTATGAAGGTAGAAAAGCGGCCGCCGATCAGGACATGACCATCGAAAAAAGCATGCGTATTTCAGACGATCTAAAAGTACATGCGAAGTTTGGACTGTCGGATGAACAGGCAGCGGCAAAGCGCAAAAGAATAACACAGCGGCGCTATGGCAATAAAGTATTGAACGATCGTGAGAAGCAGGTCGTCGAACGCTTGGTCTATCAGGGTATGTACGAACGCCTGAATAAAGAGCAAGCTGCCAAGGTGCAAGCATATTATGATGAAATTGCAAAAGATTTTGATGCAAAAAAACTAACGGGCAATGCATTGACCGAATGGAAATATCAACGTTATCTAAAAGATTATCTGGCAACTGCGCATTCGCTGGATCGCAATATCGGAAAGCTGCTGGCCTATTTGGATCAGCATGGGTTAGCAGAGAATACCATTGTAATTTATGGCTCCGATCAAGGATTCTACCTCGGTGAGCACGGCTGGTTCGACAAACGTTTCATTTATCAGGAATCCTTGAAGACACCTTTTGTCATACGCTATCCCAAGGTCATTAAGCCAGGCACAAAATTCAAACAGCATGTTTTAAATATAGATTGGGCACCGACCTTATTGGAAATTGCCGGAGTTTCCGTATCTTCGGATATACAAGGAACATCTTTCCTTGGTCTATTGAAAGCGAACGGAAAGAATGTAGTGACGCGTGAAGCTAGCTACTATCATTATTATGAATTTCCGCAACCGCACCATGTGTCTCCGCATTTTGGGATAACCACAGAACGCTATAAGCTGGTTCGTTTTTATAAAGGGCAAGAAGCTTGGGAGCTTTACGATCTGAAGAAGGATCCAAAAGAGCTGGATAATTTATACGGGCAGAAGAAATACGAAAAGACAATACAGGGCTTAAAAAACACATTAAAAGATTTAATAATACAATACGACGATCAAGATGCTGCAAAGATTTTAAATCAAGCAGATTAAAAATACTCACCAACCAAATCAATTAACCTCGAATCCACGAACTAGTGTCGTGGATTTCTTTTTGCCTCCAATTTTGCCCCGTCCGTGTCCTTCTGTTCTTCAGAAAGTATATTCTTTTAATGACGATTAAGATCTATTATCACTGTTCCTGTTACTATGGAGACAGGAAGGTTTTGTTGCAAAGATACCTTCGTCTATTCTCACTTTTTCCATAACCCTTGTTTACCCCAATTAAAGCCTTTTGAGAAGGGTTCTGATAGGGGTTTATAAGGGTTCTGAAAGGGCTTTGAAAGGGAACTAGACAAAAGGAGTTCTTTTCTAAACTCGACTGGTTCAGGACGAAATTTCCTCCTTAGGGGAACAAAAATTTGGCTATATTATCTCTTTTTTACAAAAAACTTGTATATTCGTTAACGTACCCAATTGACGATGAGTCATGTTGTGAGCGTTTAGGGGTTCCTAATCGTGCTGTACTAACTGAGAAAAACTTAAAGCCTATAACATTACATACTTAGCTGTCTTGATCTAGCCGATAGGATAGAGGATTTTATTGTTACTCAATAAATTCAGATCAAGCTCGCTAATTACCTGGTTTCGAACGAGTCCAGCATGGTATTGTTATTAAAAATACAATCAACATTATAAATTCAACATTATGAGATCAAAAATCTACATGCTATGTTTCTTTTTGAGTTCTCCTTTATTAAGTCAAACCAATTTGTATGCTCATGCAACGGAGATGTCTTATTTAAAGGTGTATGCACAGGAGAAACTATCGGGAAGGGTGACC
Organism: Sphingobacterium sp. UBA6645; assembly: GCF_002455685.1. Taxonomy (NCBI): domain Bacteria; kingdom Pseudomonadati; phylum Bacteroidota; class Sphingobacteriia; order Sphingobacteriales; family Sphingobacteriaceae; genus Sphingobacterium; species Sphingobacterium sp. UBA6645. The sequence continues at coordinate 41,833 of NZ_DKLH01000085.1, read as the reverse complement.
GATTCAAATAATCAACCACTGGCGGGGGTAACTATTCGAGTGAAGGACGGTTCGGCTTCGGCTAGCACGAATAACGCCGGCGAGTTTGAGATCGCAGGTCAACTCCAAGGGAAGACTTTGGTTTTCACCTATGTCGGGTACGTACCAAAAGAAGTAACTGTTGCTAATAACAGCAATTTACAAGTTATTTTGGAATCTGAACAGGCCAATTTAGAAGAAGTAGTCGTTGTAGGTTATGGTACGCAACGCAGAAAAGAATTGACCGGTTCGATATCCTCGGTGAAGGCGAGCGATTTGGAGAAAGTAGCAACAAACTCTTTCACTTCTGCGATTCAGGGTAAAGTTCCTGGAGTGACGATTACACAAACCAGTGGTGCACCGGGCGGCTCGAGTTCGGTTCGTATCCGCGGGGTAGGGACGACGGGTGGAAACCAACCGCTATACGTTATTGATGGCTTCCCTGTAGGCGGTGGCAACATCGGGATCAGTGGGAGTTCGGATCAAGTGGATGGTATGTCGATCGTCAATCCCAACGATATTGAGTCCATCGAAGTATTGAAAGACGCCGCTGCCGCTTCCATCTATGGAGCTCGCGCAGCAAACGGGGTTATTTTGATTACGACCAAGCGTGGTAAAGAAGGGATGACGTCGGTAGATGTGAATGCCTATACCGGATTTCAGAGTTTATGGAAAAAGCCGAAGTTCTTAAATGCTGAGCAATTTGCGACGCTTGCCAATGAGCTTTACAAGAACTCAAATATGGCTCCTAATCCTGAATGGGCAAATCCGGCTTCTTTGGGCGAGGGTACCAACTGGATCAACGAAGTCTTCCGTACGGCGCCAATGTATAACTTAGATGTCTCTATGACAGGGGGCAACCAAAAGATTAAGAATGCACTATCTTTAGGCTATCGCGATCAGACCGGTACCTTGATGGAGACTTGGAATAAACGCTATACTGGTCGTGCGAATGTCGATATCCAAGCCAATGAGCGCTTGAAATTCGGTGGTAGCATGGCTTTCACATACACGCAAGGGAAAGGACAGCAGAATGAGGATTTCCGTCTGGGTGTCTTCAACCTCGCGCAGCAATTCTACCCTACCTTAGGCTTGGAGGATGTGGTTAATGGTTCTTCAGCATACTATTCTACGCAGGGTGATAACCCTTATTTGCGTGCGAAGACGGATGAAAATTACCTTAGAAATATGCGTCTTTATGGTAATGCTTTCGGAGAGTTGACCATTATGGAAGGATTAAAATTCCGGTCGAGTGTAGGTTTGGATTTCAATTCCAATCGTACGAGCACTTGGGAACCTAAGGTGCAACGCGGATTCTATAGCAACCCGCAGGCTGTATTGGGCGAAACACAGACCCAAGGTTTAAATTGGTTGATCGAGAATACCTTAAGTTATACAAAACAATTTGATAAGCACAACCTATCGGCAATTATAGGTCAAACCGCTCAACGCAATGCGAGCGATTGGATTTCAATCACAGCACGCGAATTCCAAAATGAAACAATCCGCGTCGTGAATACGAGTTCCGAAGCCAACCGTCGTGGGTCGGGTACAGGTTCGGTCTACACTTTGGCTTCCTACCTTGGCCGTGTCAATTATTCCTACGATAATAAGTATCTCTTCTCGGCAAGTATCCGTCGTGACGGATCGTCCAATTTTGGACCATCTTATAAGTGGGGTAACTTTCCATCGGTATCTGCGGGATGGAATATCTCTGAGGAGAGCTTTTTCAATCAGGCTGGGCCTATCAACAGCTTAAAGCTTCGCGGTAGCTGGGGTCAGTTGGGTAATGATGCAATCGGAGCATTCGGGTATTCGAGCACCTACGGCTTAGGTCGTGTTTCAGACAACTATATTTTAGGTCCAGGCCAAGTTTTGGTGACTGGAGCGAGTATGATGCGTCCGGGCAATATGGACTTGAAATGGGAAACCAGTGAGCAGATCAATTTTGGTGTGGATGCGACTTTCTTGAACAACAAGGGGTATTTAACAGCAGAATACTATATCAAAGATACGCGCGATATGCTCGTGAGTCTACCGGTTTCGTTGGAGGCGGGTTTTGAATCAGCTCCTTCTGTAAACGGCGGTAAGATCAGAAACTCGGGTTTTGAGTTGTTATTGGGTTATGCTAGCGGTAATGAATTTAAGTATGATGTGAGTGTGAACCTATCAACGTTAAAGAATGAAGTGATTTCAATGGGTGCCGGAAACCCAATTTCGGGACCGATTGTAGGCTTTACGAGCATGAACAGTTCGTATACGGAAGTTGGAAATCCAATAGGTTACTTTAGAGGATATATCGTGGATGGTATCTATCAGACGAATGCAGAAGTCGACAAGGCTTTCCAACCAAATGCTTCCGCTGGAGATTTTAAATACCGCGACGTAAATGGCGATAATGCTTTAACGGATGAAGACCGCGTAATGTTGGGGACACCTTGGCCTAGCTTAACCTACGGTATGAACATGGATCTATCGTACAAAGGTTTCGATTTGAATATGTTGTGGCAGGGCGTTGCTGGGAATGAGATCTTCCATGTGGCTAAGTTTTCGACCTATCCGATTAAATATTTTGGCGGTAGTGGGGTAATCAATGCTTCCGCAGAAGTATTGAACCGTTGGACTCCTGAAAATGGGGGTAACTCGGTGCCAATTTTAAAGTACACCGATGTTAATGGGAACTATGCGAATTTATCATCTTTCTATATTGAAGATGGTTCTTACCTGCGCCTTCGCAACATTACGCTAGGCTATAGCTTGCCTTCGAATATCTTCGAAAACAGTAAGATGGTGAAGCGCGTACGCGTATATGGTTCGGTTCAAAACGCATTAACATTTACGAAGTACTCAGGATTCGATCCGGAAGTAGGGTCGACAAACCCGTTAGCATCGGGTGTGGATGATGGGGTTTACCCAATGCCGAGAACCTTTATGTTTGGAGTGAAAGTAGGATTCTAACCTTAAGAAGAATAACAATGAAAATAATAAGAAATATAGCGTTGTTTGCTTTGTTGAGTTCAGCAACAGCGTGCAGTGATAGCTTTTTAACGTTATCACCTACCGATATACTAGTGGAGGATAAGTTTTTCACCAGCATCTCCGATGCGGAGGCTGCGCTGATCGGTGTTTATGGGTCGCTGCAGAAAGAGGAAGCTTTTACCAATGTTCGCGATGCAGCAGATATAGAATGGGCTATTTCCGGAGATATGTATGAGATGGACGGTAGTGCAAACCGTATCGAATTGCACTCCTTAGCTTTTCCTTCAACAAATACAATCTTGCGCGATGTGTACACCGCAGCCTATTTAGGGATCAGCCGCGCGAATACGGTTATAGCTAAAGTGGCAAGCATGACGGACGGCGAGGAAGATGCGAAGAAGAAAATCATTGCGCAGGCGAAGTTTGTTCGTGCTTTATTCTACTATCGTTTGGTAACTTATTTTGGCGGTGTTCCTTTGATTTTAGAGCCTCTGGATGCGAGTTCGGATCTGCAGATTGCGAGATCAAGTTCTACCGATGTGTGGGGACAGATCGAGAAGGATCTACAGGAAGCAAAGGCGGACTTGCCTGTAAAATGGGAAGGCAATAATGTGGGTAAAGTGACGTCCGGCGCTTGTAAAGCATTATTGAATAAGTCGTATTTGTGGCAGAAGAAATATCAGGAGGTGGTTAGCGTGACGGAGGAATTGTTTGCTGAAGGGCATTACTCTTTGTTACCAGATTATCGCTCGGTTTTCATGGAGACGAACGAGAATAATGCGGAGATTCTATTCTCTACGCAATTTAAAGAAGGTGTGGATGCAGAGGGCAATAACTTAGTGAAGCGTACGGCACCTCGTGGGGCTCCTGCGGAATTTACCGGCGGCGCGGCATGGAGTAACTTCGTACCACAGCAGCACTGGGTGAATGCGCATGAAAAAGATGCCAGCGGGAAAATAAAAGATAAGCGCTATTGGGCTTCTATCATTGGTCCTGGCGAGAAGCATCAGGATATGCCTGCATTTGTAATGCCGACCAATGTACCTGCAGGTTGGTCCAGATCGGGATTTATTATGACGAAGTATTGGCAGAAGCCGACGTTAAACAACTCAGGGGTCAATCCACCGGTTATTCGTTTTGCGGAGATCTTGTTGAACTATGCTGAGGCGTTGAATGAGTTGAACCAGTCGGCAAAGGCGATTGGCGAGGTGAATAAAATTAGAACGCGCGCCGGATTGGACAACCTTCCAACAACCCTTAACAAGAGCCAGACACTGGATGCAATCTTTAAAGAGCGTCGTCTGGAGTTTATTTGGGAACCTACAGGCGGTTTCTCTGATTTGAACCGTAGCGGTCGCTTCTTGAAATTCATTGAACAAGAACGCCCTAACTATGCGGATCTAAATGTGGCGCAGAAACCTTGGTTGAAGACCACGCCGATCGTATTCCCAATTCCTCGAGATGCATGGGATAGAAATAAAGCGCTTGAGCAGAATCAGCATTATAGCTATTAAGCTGTTGCTTTAGATAAGAGAAAAGGCAGCGACTTTTGAAGTCGCTGCCTTTTTTTATTTTAGTGCTTTTCCTCGGGCGTATAGCTCCAGAGGTCGGTATCCCTTCGGAAGTATAATTTATTATCCTTTCCAAGGATCATCAGGGATGCATTATCCCTTAGCTTTGTAAGCTTCTTGCTTTTCGGATCGAAACTGTACATGCTATCGGAAAGCGTAAAATAAATCATCCCGTTCGGATGATAAACACCTAAACCGTTGCGCCAAATATGACTAGGATATTTCGGATAACGATAGACAGGAAGCTCATAGATCACTTTCTTTTGGTCCGGGTCGTATTCGAACAACGTACCATCTGCGAATCCCCAGATATGGCCGTTCGGTCCGGAAAATAACCCGGATATAGACCAGTAATTTGCTATGCTATCTGTCCATAATACTTGCTTGCGCTCAGGATCCCATTCGAAGATCTTCCCTCTTTTTTCTGTAGGTAGAATACCTAAGCCTCCGGAGATTGACGATCCACCAAATACGCGTCCATTATGGTTAAGTAATGAAATGATCGATTGGTTGGGAATGACATTTTCGAACGTCTTGATCTGCTCGGTTTCTGCATCAAGATGGCTGATCGTACCGCCTAATTCGCCATATGGTGGCACTGTTCCGAAGATCAGCTCGTTTCGGTCTGCTAGCGTAATAACTGCAAATGGTCGGTCTTGATCTTTGATCTGTCCTAGATGTTTAGGGTTTCCGGAGCCTACTTTCCATGGTTTCGTCAAGTCATATGAATAGATATGCGCCTTGGTATAGATGCCGAAATACAGCTTGTTGTTCAGGCTGCTCATACCTTCCGTTTGATGGAGACCGGGATACTCTTGATGCTCTCCCGTTTTTGGGTCATAGCTTCCATGCTGCCCTGCAAGATATCCGGCACTCCAGACTTTATCGTCCGGCCCCCAATAGATCGTTTGAATATGAATAGGCGAGTTTGGTACTTCCAGGGTCAGGCTATCTTTTTGCTTTGTTTTCGGCTGGATACGATAGACGATTTGCGCATTGCTGAAAACCTGGTATTCGCCTTTGTTAGTCCATGTCCCGGCTTTGCCAGCACCTTTGATATCGCTAATTGCGATAGGTTCCGCGTTCTTATTTCCTAAGTCTAAGGCATAAACTTGAGATCTCGAGGTGTAATAAATGGTATTAGACTTCGGATCTTTGACCACAGATTTCATGTCGAAAGGAGGGAGGAAGCGCAGGATTTCTTTGGATTGTATATCATATACAAAGTTCTGCGAGTTTGTATTACTGTTGATATAACCTAGGATAAGATCCTTTCCATTGATGTTATACACAATATCCATGTCATAGAAGAACTCCTTGAAGTCTTTGACATGAGGAAGCAAAGTTGTTTTTTGCTTCGTCTTCGGGTCGAGTAGGATAAACTTAGCATTCGATCCGGTACCAGCGTATATCTTTTTATCGTTTTTGTTATACACCAATCCGCGTACGTAATTTTCGCCTTCGTAAATGGGTCCGCCCGAAACTTCTTCGAAACCCGTCTTGGGATGATACTTGAATACCAAGCCATCCGGATAGGTTCCACCGTAAATTACGCCGTTTTCAGCGGGATGTAAATCCCAAACGACTTTCTGATGGAGTTCATTTAGCGGTAGGGCGGTAGGTTTAGCATCGCCAAGCTTGTAGGAATAAATATGTCCATTTCCTGTAGCATATAGGATATTATCCGTCGACACCGTCATGTCCCAAGAGCCGTCAGTACCCGTTAATTCGGATTCTAATATTTTGTTTCCAGTACTTAGTTCATATCCCAATATTCTACCTGGAATTCCTCGAACAACAGTAAATAGGTATTCTTTACCCTGCTTATCCTTCATGAAATGGCTTCCTTGCACTGCTTTCGCAAATACCTGAGGGCCGTGATTCTGAAACTGGGCTTGGCTGGGTGTTAATAAACAACAAAGGGATAGAGCTAATAAAATTGATTTTGTCTTCATGTAAGTTTCGCGTGTTCTTAAGCGGTCAGAGCGCTTATTTGTTTGGTGATTCTGTGATGCTTAAAGCATTGATTACGGCTGTTGCATCTTGAATTCCTTTTGTCAATTCAAAGCCGATGAACAGTTTGCCATCCTTTGTAGGTTTTATTGCTTCGAAAGTAGCGGTTTTATCCAAATTGAAGCTGCTATTTAAAGACTTTTTTCCTTTTATAGCTTCGGATTTTATCCAGTAAAATAAAGGATTCTGTTGGCTATTCTGAGCAGCGTAAATGTTGATTTTATAGGATTTTGAACTGTCGAGTCCTGCAATTTCTAAGAATGGGCTCTTCTGATTTTCCTTATCAATTCTTACAATAAAATAGGATTTGGACACTTCCGCCGGCATCTTGAAATTCGTAGCTGTCCGTTGCGGTCCATTGGCAGCTCGGGCATCAAAGTTCTGCAGCAAGCGGATGGATACATCGGTATTCTTATTCTGATTATCGCTGAGGTCGGAAAGCTTTGTATTCGCTTTTTCAAATAAGAAAGAGTTCCATCCTGGCATAACCAAGTCAGCTCCAAAGTTGACTTGTATGGTTGCAAATGCTATTTTCTCTATCTTTTTGAGTCGTTCTGCAGATACTGTTTCTACGAAAGGATTTTTTACGGCGTTGATAGCAGCTTCGCGCGCTATCGCAGCCTGCGTTTTGCTCAGATTGAAAGGTTTAAAACTATTGTTTTCCAAATCGCCAAATAGACTTTCATACCAGGCGCATGCTGCCGTGAAGCGGCCAATCTTTAGATCCAGATGATATCCTTCTCTGGTGAAGTTATCCTCGATATAGGACGTTCTCCCGTTCTGAATTGCTGTTCCTGAAGGGATTAGGATATCGACAGGCATGATGTGCTTCACTTCCTTTGCCACTTGGACGATCTGTTGGAACATATAGTTCTGGTCGCGATTATACTTCTCGAAGTTCTTTGTAGATGCATTCTTGGCATATGCCCAAGTTTGATGATATGCATAGCGAACGCTGGAGATCGGGTAATTCGCTTGAACGTAATTGAAGAGTTCTGGCAGATCTTTTTGAACAGAGGTCAAATCTCCTGACAAGACGCTCGCTTGCTGAAAGCAGATAATATCCCAATTCTCATCTTTCAATGCCGACAGGATAGAAGTCTTTCGGGTATTGATCTTTGCGCCATCAATAAAGGTCTTGCGGTAGTCGTAGATGGCTATATCTTCCAGTGCATTTTTTAGATGGAAGTCTAATGGAGCACCCCCACGAAAAAGGTTGCCAATTACTAATGGCTTGCCGGTTTGTTTAGCCAGATCGTGCAGGTAATACTCCACACCGTCGTCGGAAAAGCTATTCCCGATAACTAGCACCTTCGTTACTCCATCATCCAATGGGTCAGCGATTTGGAATCGCTGACCTTCGAATGAAAGGGTACCTAATTTGTTGATAATAAATTTTGAAGGTTGGTCATTAACCGGTCGCAGATACTGCTTTCCGGATTTTTCCCATTCACCTATTTGTTTCGGTGTTAGGCTTAGCGTGTCGCCTAGGAACACCAAGCTATCCTTTTCTTGGGCTTGAACAGCTTGCGATAGCATGGTTATTGAAAGGCTTATACATAGACCTATCCACTTGAGTTTCATATCAAATATTTAAGTGAGTTTAACTTATTGCTTTATTTTACTTTTTTCCAAATCACCGCATCGGCAATCACTCTGCCGGAGTTCTGTACAGCCTTAACTTTCACATAGCTCTTTGCGTTCTTATTGATTTGATATTCGCCTAAATCAACCCACTCACCCGATGCCAAGCCTAGGCTTTTGATATCCGATTTATTGATTTTGACTTGTTTTTTTGACTTTCCATCAAAAATCTCAAAGCTTAATTGCTCGGCTAGAGCCTTGTCTTCAGCGATGTAAAAATAGATACGGTAGTTTGCTGTTTCCGCGATGTTCGCATGAAAGCTGATAGAAGCATTCTCATCTTTTTGATCTAAGGCATATTTGTTTTTAACATATCCTCCACGGATCGTATTCCAATTGCCTGTAACTGTGACATTTTCCTTATCTAGGTTGTCAACCAAGACCTCTGGCGTGCTGCCATCTGCAAGAGGGTCTGTCTGAAGCTTGTTGATTAATTTCTGAACATCGATATCTTGAACAGATTGCTTATTATCAATAGCTTGTGTTGCTGCAGTAGCTGCCGATTGCGCTAAAACCATGAATACAGGCTCCATACGGATAGATCCAAAAGCGATATGTGAAGATGACATACAAACAGGAACTAACAGGTTCGAACATTCTTCAGCTTTGGGAGTGATAGCTTGGTAAGAGATAGGGTAGGGTGCAGGTACTGGCTTCTGCACATCACCTTCATTTTTCACCATGCCGTTCACTACCAAACGTTGGATATTATGAGAGTCCATTTGGTAAGCCGCCATGCCGATCGGGTCGTCGATTACTTCCTCACCTTCACAGTGTTTTTGAGTCATGACCTTACGTCCGATCATACGGCGTGCTTCACGAACATATAGTTGGTTGGAGAAACCATTAGTCTCTTTGAATTCATCTTTACAGAATCCCCATGACTTCATTTCCGCACGGATATGTGCAGGAACTCGCTCATCGTGACTTAAGAAATACAGCAATCTTTTTGTGTAGTCCTCATGCTTTTTCCAAATCGCTTCTCTTGTTTTAAAATCACCCTCGGGGTAATCGTAATTCTCACCGATCATGTCGGTTGAGAAAGCACCAAAGTTGTTGAAGTCGGTCTTGCCGTTAGGCATGTACTTAATCAAAAAGCCGCCTGTATGTCTGTATTCTTTCTCTCCGTTCGGAAGATCAACAATATCCAGATTGCTGAAGATCGTTGTCCATTTCTCTTTAGCGATTTGTCTTAACAACAATTCAAATTGCTCTGGATTGTAGTTGTCTGGTTTCGTAAAAGGAATCTGATTGCTTTTATCTTGCGTCAGCGTCAGTCGGAAGTTGTATGCCTGAATCTTTTTGTCCGCGGAACCATGTGGTGCTAGCTTCTCATTAGAGATACCCCACAGTAAGCCACTTTCTGGTTTACCAGGAATCTTGTAAGGGTCGATTCCATCAGGGAATTGGTGGATTTCTTGCAATTGTACCCCATTCTGACTTTCGCCATATTGAGAAATTGCTTCGCGACCCACAGCATAGCTAACACCAGCCTTTGCCATCAAATCACCTTCATAAGTACAGTCGATAAACATCTTCGCCTTAATTCTAAGCTGCTGATTCGAAGCATCGTTCTTACGAACTACAATTTCTTTAATCGTATTTCCCTCTTTGATGACTTCTTCTAAAAGGTAGTTCTTTTCAATGTCAAGTTTCGCAGCTTGTATATAATCATTAAAGACTTTGCTTGCCACATGCGGCTCGAATGTCCATTGTTCAAAGCGATTATATTCTGCGCCTAATCGGCGGTAGAAATCACGCGCTAATCCGGTAATCGCGAACTTATTCCCAATGTCTGTTGCACCTAGACCGCCGGTCGTAAGACCGCCCAAGTAGTTGCGCGGCTCAATAACAAGCGCTTTCTTGCCCAATTTATTCGCTGTGTACCCGGCGATAATTCCAGCGGAGCTCCCGCCGTAAATACAAATGTCGACCTCTACAGTCTTATTTCCAGCTTTAACAAAGCTGGAAATACTGAAGACCATAAAGCATATCAATAATAGCTTTTTCATAGGTAAATATTAGTAGTTCTTATTTTGTGTAAGGTTAGGATTAGTTTCCGTTTCAATGCGAGGAATAGGCCACACGTAGTCACGATCTGCATTGAAATTACGTTTCTCGATGACGCGCATCTCTGCTCTATTGGTCACCTGGCTATAGTTCGGCGTACCATTCTCGTCAATTGTCGGTGCATTAGCTAACCATCCGGTTCGGATACGACCTAGCAGATCGCCCGGCATCACCTGATGCGCAATGTTCCATCTGCGGATATCGAATAAGCGAAGACCTTCAGCCGCTAGCTCATACTTTCTTTCTTTACGCACGATGGAACGCATCTGTGCCTGCGACTTGCCGGTACTGATGGCTGGCATCGCAACAGATGGACGTTGTCTAACCTGATTGATCGCTTCATAAACCGAATTGTCAATCTGATTAAGCTCAGTCTTCGCCTCTACGTAATTCAACAGTACTTCCGCATATCGGAATAAGATCGCATTCAACTCCGAATTCGAACGGTCGACGAAATCCGCAGGATCCGCGTATTTGCGCCATAGATAACCTGAGAAAGTCGCATAGGCGTTCGTCGCATCCGTGTTGGCAATACGCTTAGGTGTTGCCTCTCTATAATCCCAAGTCATGGTACTATCCGGATGCGTTTCAAAGATCACACCTAAGGAAAGTGTCTGCGGCAATACCACGGTCTGCGTCAATCTAGGGTCGCGATTCTTGAACGGCTTGGTAGGGTCAAATAAAGGTGATTTATCAATATTCAAACCATCAATACATTCGTAAGAATCCACTAAAGATTGAACCGGTATTTTATTCGAAAAGCCTTGCATCAATCTCGAGTAAAACTGCGATGAGATACTATGCGTCGCTAAGCCGCGCTTATATTGAATTGCCCAAATAATCTCCTTAGAAGACTCGCCCGCATATTTAAATAGCTGTTCAAAGTTATTATGCAATTGATACTGATTCAATTCCATGACTGCCTTTGCCGCGTCGGCCGCTTCCTGATATTTCTTGTTGAAAAGAGCTGATCTTGATTTTAAAGCCAACGCAGCGCCACGTGTCGCGCGACCTAGATTATTGCCTGTAACGGTCTCTGGAAGAAACCCAACAATTGCATCTATTTCCGACATAATGAAGTCGTTCACCGCTTCCTTTGATTCTCTAGTCACATTCTTCGAGTCAGCAAGCGAGATGGTCGTGGTAAGCAATGGAACTCCGCCGAAAAGCTCGTTCAGAAAGAAATAATAATATGCTCTCAGAAATCTTACTTCGCTTATTCTTGTGTTCAGGGTTTCTGCCGGAACCACGCCATTCAAGCCTTCGGCTTTATCCAAAATGGTATTGCAACGTTGTATCCCCACATACAGTAAGTTCCAGAAATCAGAAGTGAAATCATTGTTCGCATCCGCATTTCCTAAGCCTAGTATTTGTAAGGCATTGGTATTTCTTTCCCAACCAATATCAGATGCATAGTCTATTGTCAAGGGGAAAGGCATAGGCGTTGCCTTTGGCGCTTGATATAGCGCGTTGTACGCGCCTGTAATCGCCATATTGAGTTCCTCTTCATTCGAGATAAAAGTCTCCGTAGAAGGGCTATCCAGAGGGTATTTAATCAGGTAATCTTCCTTACAAGAGTAGAGCGAAATACTGAGTAGCAGTCCTAACGTATATGATAATGTTTTTCTTTTCATGATTCTTTAATTAAAACTTGGCACTTAATCCAAAACTGTAAACTTTCATTTGCGGATACCATCCACCGGTACTGATCGGACCTTCCGGGTCATATCCTTTCCAGAAGTTTGTTTTCGTAAATAAATTCTGTCCGGAAGCGAAAATGCGCAATGCACGCACTGGCATATTAGCTGATGTCGGAAGTGGTACGTTATATCCTAAAGTCACGTTTTTCAATCTTAGGTACGCCGCATTCTTCATCCAGAAAGTAGAGTTTTGAATGTTGTTATTCTCATTGAAAGCAAAGCGAGGGAATGCCGCGTTCGGGTTGTCCGGAGTCCAACGATCTTTATGTTGCTCTTGAATCGTTCCGCCCTGATAGAAAGGCATAATTCCTTGTCCATACAAGTATCCATCTGCCTTTCCTACACCTTGGAAGAACAACGCGATATCCAATCCGCGATACGAAGCACCTAAATTAGCACTGTAAGTATAGCGAGGAATCGGGCTTCCCATAATGATCTCATCGGCTGCGTCAATCTTGCCATCCCCGTTCTGATCTTTATATTTGATATCCCCCGGCGCGATGTTACCGATCTGTGTTGCTGAGCCAGCCACATCTTCCGCTGAGCTGAAATAACCAATCGCTTCGTAGCCATATAGCGAACCGATTGGATGTCCCTCATGGTTTACTGTCAGACCAGTACGTAATACGCCGCGCATGTCCAATATTTTATTCTGCACATCAGAAAGATTGACTGCCACATTGTACTTAAAGTCGCCGATAGCGTTGTTGTATGCAACAGACACATCCCAACCTTTATTTTCAACAACTCCAGCATTTTGGAAAGGTGGCGTAGAGAAACCCAGATATCTTGAAATGTCTAATTGTAGTAGAATCCCTGAGGTTTTTCTATAGAAATAATCTGCTGTAATGTTCAGATTTCTCCAAAGAGTCAAATCAAGACCTACATTGCTCACATTTGTCGTTTCCCATCGAATATCCGAATTTGCCATCGTCGTCAATGCCGCGCCGGTACTGATATTCTCTCCAAAAGCATAGTTTGTAGCACCAATATTGAAATAAGAGGCAAATGAATATAAGCCTGTGATATTTTGATTTCCTAATTTACCCCAAGAACCGCGGATCTTCATGTCGGAAACAACCGAGCTCAAGGATTCCATAAAAGGCTCCTGACTAACGCGCCATCCGGCGGAGAAAGAGGGGAAGAATGAAAATTTATTCCCTACAGCAAATCTTGACGACCCATCATAGCGAGCATTCGCTTCAAATAGATACTTCCCTTGGAAGTCGTAGTTTAAGCGTCCAAAAACCGAACGTAGCGACCATTCTGAGGAGGTTCCGCGCGCTATATTATTTTCTTGATTTCCAGCATTCAACTCCTGTAATTCAGGGATCAAGAAAATCTCACGATAGCCTGATAAGAAATTATCACGTTGGTCTTCCTGTTGGAAACCTGCCATCACATTGAAGTTGTGGTCTGAAGCCAATGTTTTCTCATAAGAAACAACTGCACGTAGGTTGTTGTACCAATATTGTTCATATTTTTCCGTCAAGCTGTTTTTCTGAGGAGTCAAATATGCTTTATCGCCATTCCAATAATAGGATTGCACGGTATTGTAGAACAACTTCTCATGATTGATCTCGTATTTCGGAGAATAAACCAAATTAACGGTCATTCCGTCAATAGGCTTATACTTTAAATCGATATTAAAAACGGAATTCAAAGGATTTTCCAGGTTCAACCCGCCATCTCTTGCTTTTGCAATTGGGTTATCGCCGTTCCATCCCTCGCCATATTGACCTGTCGATAGAATCCCCGCTTGATTTGCCGGAATACGACGCATCCAATGGAAAATGGAAGTAGTTCCGCCTGCCGGCTCTTTCAATTCCGATTTGGTGAAGAAAAAGTCTAAAGCTGCGCTTACCTTATTGGAGATCTGCAGATCACTGTTCAATCTAAAGTTATAACGTCTGAAATTGGTGTTTTCCAAGATACCGTCCTGATCAAAGAAACCTAAGGATCCTAAAACTTTTACCTTTTCCGATCCACCCTGCGCCGCAATATAATGGTTCTGCATGAAAGCATTGTTTTTCATAGTCAGGTTTTGCCAATCCGTATTCGGGAAGCGGTCAGGATTGCTTTCCATGCCGGCTGTATAATCTTTGATCATCTGCTCCGTAAAGATGGGGCTCTTGCCGGTATTGGTATAAGCCTCGTTCAATAAGTTCATATGATCCAAGCCGCTAACCATGTCCGTCATTTGTGTTGGAGTCTGCCAACCCGCATAGTTATTATAATCTACTGTGACGCCCTCGTTCTTCGCACGCTTGGTGGTTACTAAGATAACTCCGTTTGCGGCACGAGAACCGTAGATAGCAGCCGAAGAAGCATCTTTAAGCACCGAGATATTCTCGATATCATTGGTATTCACGTTGTTGATGTTTCCTTCAACACCGTCGATCAATACCAATGGGTTGGCATTGCCTAAAGTCCCGATACCACGGATACGCAGACCGCCATCATCGCGTCCTGGCTGTCCGGAACCTTGTGTCACCGTCAGTCCCGGAGCCGCACCTTGTAGCGCAGTGGATGCTTGTCCGACCGGTTGTTTTGTTAACTGCTCACTTTTAACAACGGCAACTGCCCCCGTTAAGTTTACTTTCTTTTGCGTACCATAACCAACCACAACAACTTCATCTAAGTCGCTTACCTGTGGAGCCAAGCTGATGTTAAGAACCTGCGAAGCTGAAGTTACTTGTCTTTCTGCAGTAGCGTAGCCTACCAAGCTAAAGCGCAACGTAGTAGGGAAGGAGTTGATCGTAATCTGGAAATTACCGCTAGCGTCTGTGCTTGCACCTTGTTTGCTATTCACATCCACGATGCTAACCGCTTCCAGAGCCGAGCCGTCTTCCGCTTTTACAACTCCGCGAAGCGTTTGTTGTATCGGAGCCACATTAGTAACCTTGCTGCTTGCCGTTGACACTCGCTTTGCTGGTTTATTAACTTTGTTGATAAGAATAGTTTTGTCCTCAATCGTATAATCATAAGGAAGATCCTTCAACAGTGTGTTTAGGAACTGCGTTACACTCGCATTGGAGATATTGATATCCATTGGTTTGAGTGATTTCAGCTCTTTCAGATCATACAAGATCACAAAGCTGGTCTTGTCTTCGAGGTATTTAAATGCACTTTCTACTTTTGCGGCCTTCTTTTTATACGAAAGCTGCTGAGAAAATGACTTCGCTTGCAGCTGGAAACTTCCGATGACAAGGAAGATGCATAGGATTTTAAAGATCATAATTTGATATCGAATACGGGATAAAAAAGTATTGATAAAACGAATTGGATAAGGATTTATCAATCCTTGATAGTTTTTCATAATATTGTAATCTATAATGTTTTAAGTTTGGTTATTACTCCCAATAATTATACTAGACATTATCTGGGGAGATGGGCCAACATCTCCCTTCTTTGCTAGTCTATCGATTATTTCTATGGTGGGTTTGCGTTCGTTTTCATGGTAATTCCTGAGGTTATTATATTGGTTATTTGTTATTAGCGTAGGCTACGGTAAGCTTTCTGTCGGAGGTTAACTTGGTATGGATACTAAAGTTGTTTTCCAAGAACTTCTGAAAGGTGGATAGTTTGAGTCCACGGCTCATTCTACCTCCCATTTCGATAGACGGAATATCGTTTTGGTAAACAATCTCCACATCATACCAGCGACTAATATTGCGCATACATTCCTGCAAACTCATGCCATGCAGATCGATAATCCCTTCTTTCCACGCAATAGCGGCATCCGCATCGACCGATTTGGTTGCTAGGGCATTGGAGCCTGTATTGAACTGCGCTTGTTGATTTGGCTTTAAAACCGTTTGCTGCTTGTTCGCTCTCACCCGAAGTGAGCCCCCTTTTAGGGTGGTCTTTATTATTTTCTCATCCGAATAGGCATTGATGTTGAATTCTGTTCCCAAAACACGTATTTCCTGCTCGCGACTGCGGACGATAAAAGGTAGGTTTTTGTTCTTTTGAACCTCGAAATAAGCTTCGCCTTTCAGATCAATAGTTCGGTTCTCTCTGGCGAAGTCTGTCTGATAGCTGATTTCGCTCCCCGCATTTAGCCAAACCTTAGAACCATCGGATAATACGAGGTTATACTGTCCGCCGTAGGGAGTCACAATTCTGATGGTTTTATTGGTCTGTATTCCTGCAAGCGCTACATCCCCGTCTTTATAGCTGATGCTAGTGTCTCCAATAATCAACCCCTGCTCCCCATCTTTCAGGATATGTTCCTGACCATCGATGATGATGCTGGCTTTATTGCTGCCGGGTTCAATGTCGTCTAGCGGTGCCGTTTGTGCAAGCTCTGGAACAGGCGTTTGTTGGAATCGTTGATAGGTGAACAAACCTACAAGGACGAGCGAGGCTGCCGCCGCCCAATACCACAGCGGTTTAATTCTTCGAACTCGCGCCTCTTCTTGCTCCTGAATATCTTGAACAATAAGCTTACGGAGATTTGCATGGACTGTCGAAATCCGATTATCAACAAACTCGCGAGGAAGTTCTGCTGTATTCCGATCGATAATTTCACGCACAGAATCACGGAAAGGTTCATCGTCGCAAGCGTCGACTAAATGCATGAGTTCGTCAAATTCTAATTTGGATAGCTTATCATTTATATATCGGTTCAGAAGGATGTTGATCCGTTCTTTGTTTGTGTCATTCATTTAGATAGTCTAAGTTTTGGTTACTTACTTATCTCTATATACGAACGACTATATAGAATGCACTATTGAGAAATGCATTTTTTTTTACCTTGTTCGAGGAGGTACCCAATCAGAGCCTTTTCAAACCCAATACAAAGCCCTTTGAAAAGAGGTTTGATACGGCTTAGAAAGGGGTTTGTATTGGGTTTGAAAGGGCTTTAGCGCGACGAAGATTTTATGCGCCCTCGTACTTGGAATGTATATAATTTTTAATGTCTTTCATGGCACTAACCAGCAGATTGCTGACGGTATTTGCCGAAATACCGAGCATGCTGGCAACTTCCTTATAACTTTTGTTTTCAATATTGCATAGCGTCAATATTTCCTTTCGTTTAGGCGAAAGAAGTTGTATGGCTTCGTTTAGGATTCGTTGTTTTTCTTTGTCAAAAATCGACTCCTCCGTGTGTAAATAGAAGCCAACGGAAGATGTCCACAGTTCTTCCTGTAGGGCCCTATCCCGGCTCGCTTTTCTGAAATGATCGATGGCCAGGTTATCGGCGATTCGGCAAAGAAGCGTCTTCAGACCCCGGTCCACTTCCAGTTGTGCTCGCATATTCCAAACCTTAAGGAAGACCTCTTGCAAGATTTCTTCTACAATTTCGGGGCTCTTGATCAATTTGAAAATTCGGTTGTAGAGGAGCGGTGCATACTCAAAATATAGCTGATCAAAAGCCGTCACGTCACCCTTTTGCAGAGCCGTGATGAGTTGAGCTATTTGTATTTCTTTTTGCATTATCGGTTTCGATGAAACGGTTTATGGGTTGTTTATAAGTAGATACGTTTACCTTCTTTTGCACTTTGATAAATAGCGCAGATAAGTTCTACCGATTTTCTGCCTTCCGCACCGTCAATAAATGGCGGGCGCTTGTTCTCGATAGCGTCTATAAAATCTTCAATTTGTAATTGATGCGCATAATGGCCAATGGCCATTGGATCGCTAACACCGCCTGAAACTACTGCAGTTTCTTCAGCGCTGTCATCGGACTCCTGATCTTGAAAATCCCAAAGCGTCAGGCTATTTTCTTCTAGAATAGCGGAACCTTTCGTCCCGATAATCTCCACGCGCTTGGCGGTGCCGGGATAAGCTGCGGTCGAACACTCAATTGTTCCCAATGCGCCGTTTTTGAATTGTAATTGCGCTACCACAGTGTCCTCAACTTCGATTTCCTGATGCAATCTATTTGCTGTAAGGGCAGTAACATGTACTACAGCGCCCATGTACCACAAGAGCATATCCACAGCGTGTATGCCTTGGTTCATTAGGGCGCCACCGCCGTCGAGTTCCCATGTACCTCGCCATGCTGCTGATTGGTAGTATGCCGGACTTCGATGCCATTTTACATAGGCTGATCCGATGACCAAGTCGCCAAAGCCATCTTCATCCAGTTGTTTTTTAATCTTGATGCTATTCGGATAGAATCGAGTGGGGAAGATGGTGCCTACTTGGAGTGAGTTTTGCTCAGCCAAGGAGATGATGCTATCGCATCGTTCAGTCGTAATTTCCAGGGGTTTTTCAATGAGGCAGTGCTTTCCAGCGCGAAGCGCTTTCTCCGCCACGTCCAAATGTGCCCCCGATGCGGTGCATATGGAGATAATATGGATGTTCGGATCCGCTAACAATTCATCAATTGAATGGTAAGCTTTGCAAGCATAGGTCGATGCAAAAGCTTCAGCTTTCTCTTTTGTGCGGTTATAAACTGCGAGCAGCGTAGCGTTCGGGATATCGGCTATTGCTTTGGCATGTATCGCCGCAATGGCGCCGGTTCCTATGATTGCAAATCCAAAATTGTTTTGATCCATCTTATCATATTTTTAGGTTACTCGAAAATTCAGCGTTCTGCTGATGTTCACTTAGGTAAATCGTTTCGCTGATTTGGGGCTAATATAATCGTTTTCCACATTGGATTTTGTTGGTTGAAGGACTTTGTTACATTTTCCGTTAACGTACCCCTGTGTAATGACGTTAGATTATTGTCTAGTCAGCGATTTAGGTCGAAAGATAGAAAAATTTAAAGAAATTTCTTGTAATCAATTTTGATTTGCCCTATATTGGTCGAAATCATAATCCTAAAATCAAAATAAAATAACATATTCGGCACGTCATTTTGTGTCTATTAGTGCGAAAAACCTAGTCTTGAGTGCTAGACTGTAAACGTTAACGGTGAGTTGGAAATTGTAACAAAAGTTCGAGATTCTTGCCGATTTTAAGAGTGAATCAATAACCAAATTAAACACTTATATGATATCAATTAGACCCTTAATGCTAATAGTTTTCCTCCTGTTGTTTGAGGTAACTGCTAGAGCACAAGAGCGGAGTTCTGTAACTGGTACGGTTCGGAATTCACAAGGAGTACCTTTGATGGGCGTTAGTGTGTCCAACATCGGTTCGAGCGGGGAGACTCAAACAGATGACAAAGGCGCCTTCCGCTTAGATGTTAATTCCCTAAATGATTCTTTACGTTTTTCATTTATCGGGTACAGTCCATTGCGTGTAGGAATCAATGGCCGCACAACGGTTAATGTGACCCTTCAAGATGATGCAACCGATTTGGATGAAGTCGTAGTCGTGGGATATGGCACACAAAGAAAAGGACAGTTAACGGCTTCCGTGGATGTTATTTCGAGCAAGCAATTGGCGGATCGTCCAGCTACAAATGTTGCTGATTTAATTAAAGGAGCATCGCCCAACGTTAATATCGGCATGGGTATGCGCGGTGGTGAACCTGGTGCAACAAGCTCTTGGAACATTCGCGGAGTTGGATCGATTTCTGGATCCAGCGCACCTTTGATCCTCGTTGATGGGGTGGAGATGGATTTAAATGCTATCGATCCCGAAACTGTAGACAATGTATCGGTTTTAAAAGATGCATCTGCATCGGCAGTTTATGGATCTAGAGCACCATTCGGTGTTGTTTTGATTACGACGAAAAAAGGTAGAAGAGAGCAGGGCGCGAAATTTGATTACAGCAATAACCTTTCGTTCTCATCGCCATTGAGATTACCAAGCTTTATCGACTCTTACACTTGGGCAACTGCTTATAATCAGGCAAATGCGAATGCAGGATTGACGCCAGTTTATAGTGATGAGCAAATGGAACGTATTAAAGGATATATCGATGGAACTTTTCCTTACGAATATGACCCGGAGAATCCAATCGACAATATCTGGGCTGGCCGTAGAAATGGTAATGCAAATAATGACTGGCCACATATCTTGATGGGCAAGAATGCTTTCAGTCAGAAGCATAACATCAACGTTTCAGGCGGTTCAGAGAAAACGCAGTACTTCTTATCGGCAGGTTATAATAAGCAAAATGGTACCTACGCATTTGGCTATGACTATTTCAAGCGCTATAACTTGATGTCGAATGTGTCAACTCAGTTGACGGATTGGTTTAAGATCAATTCAAGTTTAAAATGGGCACATACAGCGACGGATTTTCCAATGGGTGAAACGACCGTAGGTCGCGAGCATACATTCAGAGAGATGTTGATGTTCGCTCCGATGATGCCATTCCACAATATTAACGGAACCATTCAAAGTCCTTTAGTGCGTTTATTGCAAGACTCAGGACGCGATAAGAAAAGTAACAACGATTTCCTTGCAACAATCGGTGGAGAGTTGGAACCAATTAAAGGCTGGGTAACTTCCGTAAACTACAACTACAACATCAAAAACACCAAAACTAGTTTGAATCCTAAACCAGTAATGGTTGAGCTTGGAACAGGTGGTTTCGGAAATATCGGTAAGCCACAAGCATCTTACACTTCCGGATATTACGAGTATGTGTATAAAGTATTGAACGCAGTTACTTCATACGAAACGCAATTAGACGATCATTACTTCAAAGGAATGTTGGGTTTTGAGCAAGAGGAGAATGTTTACTCCGGCTTGAATGCTACAGGTACATCTCCTGTTGTTGATGAATACCCTTCGATTGGAACTTCATTGGGCGGAATTATTGCCGACGATAATATGAGCCACTGGGCGACAAGAGGAGCCTTTGGCCGTATCAACTACAACTATCAAGAAAAGTATCTGGTGGAAGTAGCGGGTCGCTACAACGGTTCTTCCAGATTTCCGAAGGATATTCGATTTGCATTCTTCCCTTCAGCATCGGTAGGTTATGTGATATCTAAAGAAAATTACTTCGAACCGTTAAGAGATAAGATCGATAACCTGAAACTTCGCGCTTCATATGGTGCGCTAGGAAATCAGAATGTTGCGAACTATCTGTATATCTCAAAAATCCCAATTAATCCTGAAACAAACTGGATTATTAACGATTCTAGACCGCAATATGCTAGTATTCCGGCGATTATTTCCGATCAGATTACTTGGGAAAATATCACGACGTTAAACTTAGGTTTGGACATGTCTTTCTTGAGATCTAGACTAGGCGTTTCATTCGATTGGTACAATAGGACGACAGACAAGATGTTAGGTCCTTCGATCGAATTGCCTTTCTTGTTAGGAGCGACAACACCAAGAACCAATAATGCAAAACTACAAACGAAGGGTTTTGAATTGGTGGCTACTTGGAACGATAAATTAAATAACGGTATCGGTTATAATTTTAAAGTGACTTTAGGGGATAGCCGTACTCAGATTTTGGAATACCTGAACTTGGTAGGTCGTATCGATACTTGGTATAATGGTAAGGAATATGGTGAGATTTGGGGATTTGAGACGGATGGTATTATTCAGACACAAGGTGAGCCAATGGCAGACCAGTCGAAATATCATGCGAACTGGGGACCTGGAGATATCAAATATGTGGATCAGAATGGAGACGGTATTATCAATGACGGAACGCGTACATTGGATGACTACGGTGATTTAAAAGTAATCGGCAATGACCAAGCACGTTACAACTTCGGTATTACTGCCGGCATGAACTGGAAAGGATTTGATTTCAATATGTTCTGGCAAGGGGTTGGAAAACGTGATTTCTTACCTGAGTCGTCGACACCTTTGTTCTGGGGCTTGACGAATGCATGGGCAAGCTCAGGTCTTTACAAAAACTCACCAGGTTTAGACTATTGGAGACCGGCAGATGAAACAAATATCCTGGGCCCGAATACCGATTCCTATCTACCGAAGCCTTATTTTACGGTGGAGACTGGAAAAAACAGACTTGCGCAATCTAGATATATGTTGAATGCATCTTATATCCGCTTGAAGAATGTTCAGGTGGGATATACCTTGCCTGAAAGTGTAGTTGGTAAGATGTTCAGTCGTGCTAGGGTTTATTTCTCAGGTGAAAACTTGTTGACTTTCTCAAGCTTACCGAAAGTGTTCGATCCGGAAACAGCCATCGCTTCTGATAGCCGCGAAGGTGGATACTTAACCAGTGGGGTTATCTATCCCATGAACAGCATATTATCATTCGGTTTAAACCTAACCTTAAAGTAATGACGATTATGAAGAACTTTCTAAAATTATCCAGCATATTATTAGCAAGCAGTATGACCTTGCTATCCTGTAACGACGATTTCTTAGAGCGTCAGCCCTTAGATGAAGTGGGAGCGGGGAGTTATTTCACCAAGCCGATGGATTTGGAAATCTATATGAACCAATATTACAACGCTTCATTTTTTCCAAAATACCCTAACCATGGTGGCGACTACAACAGCGACAATATGGTCGCTTCAACGCCTGATGTAAGATTACAAGGCACAAGAACTGTTGCCACAACAGGAACCATAGGTTTTGGCAACGTACGTAGCTTAAACTATTTCTTAACCGAGTATAAAAAACTGGAAGGTAATCATGACTTCAATACCTACAAGCAATATGTCGGTGAAGCCTACTATTTTAAAGCTGTTACCTACCTTAACTTATTAAAGTCATATGGTGATATACCTTGGGTAGATCAGGTATATGGAACGACTTCGCCAGAACTCTATAGTCCGAGAACGCCGCGTAATATCGTTGCAGACCGTATCCTTGGATGTTTAGATACCGCTGCGATGTACTTGAATGCTGACCGTACTAATGGCTATAGTCGCATCAACAAATGGATTGCCTTATTGATGCAAAGTCGTGTGGCACTCTATGAAGGCACTTGGCAGAAATATCATAACGGAACTCCATTTGGAGTGCAGAACGCTGATCCGAATAAGTATTTTGAGATAGCTGTAAAGGCGAGTGAAGAGGTAATGAATTCCGGATTATACAGCGTATATAATACTGGAAAACCAGAATCAGACTATTTTGATCTCTTCACGCGTCGGGATTATACCTCGAATACCGAGGTTCTTTTCTGGAGACGTTATGATAATGATCTTTCGAGAGGAGATACCGACTTTACAAATGACCGTAACTTCAGAATGTCTCAGCCATTGGGTCGTTCGATGACTAAAGAAGCAATCGATCAATATTTAATGACCGATGGTAGACCTATTACAGGTAACAGCCTATTTGGTGGTTACACTACGATTACTCAAGAGTTTCAAAATAGAGATGCAAGGTTGAAGCAAACTATTGCGACACCAGCGCAGGTATGGAAGATTGCAGCCAATGGGACAACGCAGAATTGGTCGGTTGTATATAATACATTGAATACGAAGACGGATTTAAATGCGCCGACAGGTTATATCATTCAAAAGGGATACGATCCACATGTGATTTATCATGTACAGCAATATGAAGAAACACCTTCTATTCTTTTCCGATATGCCGAAGTTCTCTTGAACTATATTGAGGCAAAAGCGGAGTTGGGAAGTGCTACACAAGCTGATATCGACAAAACTATCAAGCCATTGCGCGATCGCGTAGGCATGCCGAATATCGTGATCGGAAGCATTGCCAGTGATGCTAAATGGGAGTTTCCGACTTTAACTCCATTGTTGAACGAGATCAGACGTGAGCGTCGCATCGAGTTAATTGGCGAAGGTTTCCGTTGGGATGATATCGCACGTTGGGCTGCAGCGGATGAAGTTATCGTGGGCAAGCGCCCGCATGGATTCTTAGCGAGTCAGATAACAACTAATCCATTCCCTGTAGATCAAAACGGTTTCCTTGATCCTTTCCAGAAAGCAATTCCAAATGGTTATGGATTTAAGTTAGGTAGAGATTATTTAAACTCCATTCCGGAGAGTGAGATTGTCTTAAATGACAAGTTAACACAAAATCCAGGATGGTAAAGATTTTCGTTTAATATAGGTTTGAATGTCCAAAGCGGTGGTAAGTGCCAGCTTGCCACCTAACTTTGGTCTTTGACCGAAAGAATGAGTATAATGAAAAAATCGTTTCCATATTATTGTATTTGCACTTTACTATTTATTGGTATGCTGCATCCTCTGCTCGCGCAGAAAAAGATGGATAAAAAAGCTGTATGGGCAGAAATAAGTCCATATTTCCAAGCTCCTGCGGCGTTCGAGAACCAGTATGGCGATTATACATCTGTGCTCATCGATGAAGGAGGAAACGAAATTCAGAGCAAATCAGCTTGGTTAAAACAAAGAGAAAAGATTAAGGCGAAGTGGATGGATCAGATGGGGCAATGGCCTTCATTTTTAGAAGATCAGAAGCTTCAGTTTTTAGATACCACCGTTCGCGAGGGCTATACCGAATATGTAGTGGCTTTTGACTGGTTGCCTAATCGAGAAACACAGGGATACTTATTGGTCCCACATACAAAAGGTAAGAAAGCAGCGGTTTTGACCGTGTTTTACGAGCCTGAAACGGCCATCGGCCGTGGTAAAGCGGAGCGTGACTTTGCATTGCAATTATGTAAGCAGGGTTTTGTAACCTTATCAATCGGTACAACCGAAACAACGAACAATAAAACTTATTCGTTATACTATCCATCGATAGATAACGCACAAATACAGCCACTGTCTGCACTAGCATATGCTGCTGCAAATGCATGGTATGTGTTGGCAAATTATAAAGAAGTCGATTCCAACAGGATTGGAATTATGGGGCACTCTTATGGTGGCAAATGGGCGATGTTTGGTTCCTGTTTGTTTGATAAGTTTGCATGTGCGGTGTGGTCGGATCCGGGGATCGTATTTGATGAAACAAAAGGTTCTGGTGTAAATTACTGGGAACCTTGGTATTTGGGGTATTATCCACCGCCTTGGCAAAATGCGTGGAGACAGACCGGAATGATTGATGGAGCAAAAGGCTTATATCCTAAGCTGATGATATCGAAGCAAGACTTGCACGAGCTACATGCTTTAATGGCTCCGCGACCATTCTTGGTATCCGGTGGTTCGTCGGATCCTATCGAAAGATGGATTCCATTGAATCACACTATTAAGTTGAACAAATTATTGGGATATGAAAATAGAGTCGCGATGACCAATAGACCAGAGCATTCTCCGAATGCTGAATCTAATCGTCAAGCAAACCTATTTTTTGAATATTTCTTGAAGTAAGGGGGATAAAATGGCTAGATTTAAGATCGAAAAGCACGATGGAAAGAATCGAATCGTAAGTATCAACAACCTTAAATAAACGACATGGACCTAAACAGCGAATTTGATGTAATTGTTATTGGCTCTGGAATCAGTGGAGGATGGGCAGTGAAGGAATTTACCGAAAAGGGATTTAAGACGCTCTTGATCGAAAGAGGGCGTATGGTTAAGCATATTAATGATTATCCAACGGCGAATATGGATCCTTGGGAATTTGAACACCGAGGGCAAAAGACCAAAGCTGATGTTGCAGAAAATAAACTTATCAGTAAGCACTACGCTTATGGCGAGGCGACTAAGCACTTTTATATAAAAGACGAAGATCAAGAGTATATTCAAGAGAAGCCTTTCGATTGGATCCGCGGATTTCAGATAGGGGGTAAATCTTTATTATGGGCCAGACAAACGCAACGCTGGAGCGACTTTGAATTCAATGCGCCGAAGAAATATGACTATGCGATAGACTGGCCGATTCGTTATGCTGATCTGGCACCTTGGTATTCGCATGTAGAGAAGTTCGTAGGAATCTCCGGTAACCGTGATGGTATTGAAAATATGCCAGACTCGGAAGTCGTGGGTGCCTTTGAAATGAATCAGGTAGAGAAGGCTATCGCGGATTCTATCGATCAGAACTTTACAGACCGTAAAGCTATCATCGGTCGTTCTGCAAACCTTGCTGTGATTAAGGATGAACAAAAGAAGCAGGGCAGAGGTCAATGTATGGCAAGATCGCTTTGTGAGCGTGGCTGTCCGTTTGGGGGATATTTCAGTTCTAACTCTTCGACTATACCTTATGCCGAGAAAACAGGGAATCTAACGATCGTAACGGATAGCATCGCCGAGTCGATTATCTACGATGAAAAGACTGGAAAAGCAGCGGGCGTACAAGTAATCGACGCGAACAGCAGAGAAAAGAAAACATACAGAGCGAAGGTGATCTTTCTGAATGCAGCAACATTGAATTCTAATTTAATCCTGTTGAATTCCAAATCGGAGCGTTTTCCGAATGGCTTAGGGAATGATAATGGGCTCTTAGGGCGATATATTGCCTTCCACAATTATAGAGGAAGGATTACGGCAGAAATCGATGGATTTGAAGATTCCTATTATTACGGACGCAGACCAACTCAGGTTTTTATTCCTGCTTTCAGGAATATTCACAGCGATGCGGAGACCTTTAAGGGCTCTTATCTGATTGCCTATTCGGCGAATCGTGATGGCTGGGGTCGCAATCCGGGATTGAATACCTTGGGTGCTACCTTTAAGGATGCCATATTGGAACCGGGAGGATGGAAGATTTCGATGATGATGCAAGGAGAGGTATTGCCTATTTATGAGAACCATGTACGCTTAAGCCCTGATAAAAAGGATAAGTACGGCCTGCCACAGCTCATTACGTCTATCGGTTATTCGGATAATGATGTAGCGATGATGGAGGATTTCTTTAAAGAAGGGACTTCCATTTTAGAGAAAGCAGGTTGTAAGAATATTAAGAAGCTAGATCAGCATATCGCTTTTGGAAGGCAGCCTGGCTTGGAAGTACATGATGTAGGTGGCGTTCGTATGGGAGAGGATCCTAAGTATTCCTTGTTGAACAAATACAATCAGTTGCATCATTGTAAGAACGTCTTCGTAACTGACGGTGCTTGTATGTCTAGTGTTGGTAATCAGAACCCTTCGCTGACCTTCATGGCATTGACTGCCAGAGCTGTCGATTATGCAGCGGAACAATTGAAAAACGGATATTTATAATGATATTTCAACCTAAACCATTTATTAACATTTTAATCTTCTCTTGCCTCTTTTTTACAGCATGCAGGCAAACGGATCATAATTTCACCGTGAAAGATGTTCATGCGGAATATCTTAAACTTGATAACAGCTACTTAGAAGTAAGTACAGTCGCTGAAGGATTGTCAGTTCCATGGGGGATGGACTATATAGACAATAAGATTCTTTTTACTGAGATCGCGGGGAAAGTAAAAGAGCTGAATCTAACGACGGGAGAGGTGAGGACACTTTTAGAGATAGAGGATGTTTTTACAAGAACGACCCCCGGCTTATTGGACATAACGATTCAAAAGAATACAACCGATGATCCATACGTCTTTTTAAACTATACGAAAAAGAGAGACTCTTTGGTGGTTTCAACGCTCATGCGCTATCAGTATAACGGTACGGAGCTCATTAATCCGACGGAAATTCTTAGCGTTGCAGGCGCGAACGGGCATAATGGGACGCGCCTTTTGATCGATAAGAACAATATTCTTTATTGGGCAACAGGGGATGTCGCGGACAATAATATGGCGCAGGATTCAACGACCTTAAATGGCAAGGTGCTGCGCATGAATTTAGACGGCTCTGTGCCAGCGGATAATCCTATTCCCAACAGCTTAGTATATGCCTGGGGCTTCAGAAATATTCAGGGGATGACCTTGGATAAAGATGGTAATCTGTTTACTGCGGAGCATGGCGATGCCATTGAGGATGAAGTCAATTGGGTTCGACCATTGCATAATTACGGCTGGCCATTAATCGAGGGCAAACACGACACGGATCAGGAGTTGGCCATTACAGCAAAAACCAAAATGACTGAACCTATCCGATCATGGACACCTGTAATAGCCCCGGCAGGTATGGCTTATTACAACCATGATGAGATTTCGGAATGGAAGAATTCCTTGTTGCTCGTAACGCTTAAGAGCCAAACGTTGCGCGTATTAAACCTTAATGATGATCAGCATAGCATAAAGGAAGAGCACATTTATTTTGGGAAGCACTTTGGGCGTATGCGTGCGGTTTTAGTACTGCCTAATGGCGATGTGTTACTTTCTACAAGCAACAGGGATTGGAACCCTCAGCCTGGATTCCCGAAAGAGAATGACGATCGTATTATTCGCCTGCGGATTACCGATCAGAAGCCACAGTCTTTTTTACAAGAGGATCCGAAAGTTACAGCGGCTTCCAGCAATCAAAATGCTGCAGTATTGTATAAGAACTACTGTGCATCCTGCCACAAGGAGGATGGAAAGGGCGTCGCAAACTCTTTTCCGCCACTCGTGAATTCTGCACGCATAAACGATCTAACAGCATTTACAAAACTGTTGCTAGAAGGAACAAAAGACAAGAAGCCAATTAATGGCGTAAGCTATGAGCAAAATATGGCGAGTTATTCTTTCCTGAAAGATGATGAGCTTGCCGCAATAATCAATTACGTAAAAACAGAGTTTGGAGATAAGAAAACAACGACTCCGGAAGCGATAAAAGCACTTAGAAATTAACTTAAAAAATGAATAAAAACTGGTTATTAAAAGGCCTATCGATATTAGGCCCGGGGATTGTAACAGCCGCTCTTGTTTTTGGACCCAGTAAGATGACAATTACTTCCAAAATGGGAGCAGACTATGGGTTCGAACTCATCTGGGTTATTATTCTTGCTATATTCTTCATGCTCATTTTTACTAACATGAGTGCTAGAATCGGGCAATATAACACAGACTCGCTATTAACATTGATCCGCAAAAAGATCGGAAAGTTTGGAAGTGTCTTCATTGGAGCGGGGATCTTTTTAGTAGCCATATCCTTTCAAGCAGGTAACTCAACGGGTGTCGGGATTGCGATGGGGGAAGCGACAAATACGGATGCGAAGATCTGGATTATTGTATTCAATCTAGCCGGTATCTTGTTGTTGTTCTTCAGGTCTTTCTACCAGGTATTGGAGAAAGTAATGCTCGGGTTGGTGATCTTGATGCTTTTCAGCTTTGTACTGACATTGATATTGATTCAGCCTTCTTTCAGCCATATCGTTGATGGCTTAATTCCTCATATCCCGACTGGTTCGACGGGATTGATCGTTGCATTTATAGCATCTTGTTTTTCATTGGTAGGAGCATTTTATCAGTCCTATTTAGTGCAGGAAAAAAGAAAAGCGAATGGTGTTGCGCCTGGTGAACCCCTCTCGGCAGATAAGCATGCGCAACTAAGCAGTACGATTGGGATAATGATCTTAGGAATCATGAGTGCAGTGGTTTTAATCTGCGCGGCGTCCGTACTTCATCCACAAGGTATCAAAGTGAACTCTGCATCTGAAATGGCAATGGCATTAGAGCCACTATTTGGATCGAATGCTAGCCATCTGTTCCTTGTAGGATTGTTTGGCGCTTCGTTCTCTTCGCTTATCGGAAATGCAGCGCTTGGTGGGTCTATGCTCGGGGATGCTTTAGGATTGAAAGGGAACTTGAACAACAATTACGTGAAGATGCTGATTGCAACTGTGATGATCTTCGGAGCTATCATTTCTCTGTTGTTCAGCAAGCTTCCATTAGAACTTATCGTATTAGCGCAAAGTGTCACCATTTTCTTGGTGCCATTCACCGGAATAGCGATTTATTGGATTGCCAATAGTGAGGATATCATGGGAGAGCATAAGAATAATATGTTCCAAAAGATAGTTGGACTATTGGGTCTGTTTCTCGTGATTGGTTTAGCGGTATTGAATTTTAAAGTATTAGTATTATCATAAATGTTTGTTATGGATTTAAAAAAGTTGGAAGAGAAATACGCAGTACCTTCCAGAGAATTAGTTGAAGATGTAAAGCAGATTGAGGGTGATATCATGCTATTGGGTATAGCAGGAAAGATGGGGGTGAGCATGGGCAAGCTTCTTGTGGATGCGTTAAAGTTAGCAGGTAAAGAAAATAAAGTTTATGGAGTATCTCGTTTCTCGGATCCAAAGGCAAAAAGCCAAGTTGAAGAGAGCGGTATAATCGCCATCGCATGTGATTTATTGAACGACGAACAGCTTTTTAACTTACCGGATGTTGCCAATGTAATTTACTTGGCAGGGCATAAATTTGGAACTGTTGGAAATGAGGATTTCACATGGGCTATGAATACTTATTTGCCGGGCCGTGTTTCCGAGAAATTCAAAGATGCTAAGATCGTGGCATTCTCCTCAGGAAATATACTTCCTTTCGTGAAATTAAATGAAGGCGGGGTGGACGAAGATGCAGTCCCACAACCGATTGGTGAGTATGCGCAGTCATGCTTAGGCCGCGAACGCGTATTCCAATATTTCGCCAAAAAGAATAATACGCCAATGCTTATCTACCGTCTAAATTACGCTGTTGACTTCCGTTATGGTGTGATTATGGAGATCGGTAAATCCGTATGGAATGAAAAGCCTATTGATTTACGCACGGAGAATGTAAATGTGATCTGGCAAGGCGATGCCAATGAAATCGCTATCCGCTCCTTATTGCACTGTGAATCCCCTGCGAAGATACTGAACGTGACGGGCCCTGAAACCCTATCTACAAAATGGGTTGCTAAGGAGTTTGCTAAGATATTCGGAAAAGAAGCAAAGTTTGTTCATGAAGCCGAAGGAACGGCCCTATTGAATAATGCTTCCGAATGCCATCGCTTATTTGGTTATCCAAAGGTTACTATTAGAGAGGTTATTGAGCTAAATGCAGCTTGGATTCAAAACGGTGGCGATGAGTTTGGAAAACCAACGCATTTCCAAGAAAGAGGAGGACAATTCTAATGAAAAAGCTGACAAAAGAATTAAAAGATTTCTTAATGGAAGGGCAGGTCTTTCCTGCACATCCATTGGCGCTTAATGAAGACCGGACGTTGGATGAAGCAAGCCAGCGCCGCTTGACACGATATTACATGGAGTCAGGTGCGGGCGGTGTTGCGGTAGCTGTTCACTCTACGCAGTTCGAGATTCGTGATCCTAATATCAACTTATTCCGCAAGGTTTTGGAACTCGCAGCTGATGAAATTGATAAGGCTAAGTTAGATCGTCCTTTCCTTAAAATCGCAGGAATCTGCGGGCCAACAGAGCAAGCGCTTGAGGAGGCTGCAATCGCTGTGGAATTAGGATATGATATAGGTTTGTTAAGTATGGGAGGACTACAAGGCTGGACCGAAGAGGCGATCCTAGAGCGCGTACGAAAAGTGGCGCAAGTTATTCCTGTATTCGGATTTTATTTACAACCTTCAGTGGGCGGTCGTATATTTTCTTACGACTTCTGGAGCTCATTTGTTGAAATTGAAGGTGTCGAAGCAATCAAATGTGCATCTTTCAATAGATACCAAACATTGGATGTCATGCGTGCATTGGCAAACTCATCGCGTGCGGATGATGTAGCCATGTACACCGGAAATGACGACAATATCGTCGCTGACCTACTGACGACCTATGATTTCCAGGTGGATGGATTGGCGAAGTCAATTGACTTCCGCGGAGGACTCTTAGGACATTGGGCGGTATGGACAAAAAAGGCTGTAGATTTAATGCAGCAGGTTAAGCAGGCAAAGGCTTCTAAAGACTATCACCATTTGAATGCTTTGTTGAGCAAAGGTGTTAAAGTTACGGATAGCAATGCTGCATTCTTTGACCCCGCACATGATTTTCATGGTTGCATCCCAGGTATTCATGAAGTACTGCGCCGTCAAGGATTATTGAAAGGCATTTGGTGTCTAAACCCTGATGAAGTGTTGTCGGAAGGACAGGCCGAAGAGATTTCTCGTGTCTACGACAATTACCCAGAACTTAATGATGATACATTCGTGAAATCTTTCTTAGCGAAAGATAACGCTTAGTGTTTGTAAATACTGCAGTTTCCATCTTACAATCCTTGTAAGACGGAAACTGCTCCTTTAAACATAAACTCCACCGATCTTTCATAGATCGTTTCGTCGATATCAAAAGTCGGCGTATGTAATTCCGAAACAATACCCTTCTCTTCGTTTCTCGTCCCAACAAAATAGAATAAAGCCGGATACTTTTGCGCATAATAGGCGAAGTCCTCCGATGCCATCCAGGTTGGAACGGAAAGGCTGTTTTCAGCGCCATAAAGATTAGTCGCAAGTTGCTGCATTTCAGCCGTGAGACAAGGGTTATTATATAAAGTTGGATAACCTCTTTTTATCTCGATCTTTGCGGACGCACCGTAAGCATCCACCGTCTGAACAATTAAGTTCTCAATTTTTGCTAACGCAGAGGCTCTCCACTGCTCGTCGGTCGTACGGAAAGTACCTGCTAAATGAACCGTCGTAGGAATGACATTCGCTGCGCCATCGGCTATAACTTTTCCAAATGATAGAACGGATGGTATCCTCGGATCAGCATAGCGAGAAACTACTTGCTGCAAACCAACCAGTAATTGTGCTGATATAATAACTGGATCAATATTTAACTGCGGTTGAGCGCCATGCCCACCGCGACCCATAATATCAATGTAAATCTCATCGCTCGATGCCATCGCATATCCCGACTTGAAGCCAAAGGTTCCTAATGGCAGCTGTGGAGACACATGCTGACCAATAACTTTTTGAACCTGATAGCGATCCAGAATACCCGATTCCACAATTGCGGAAGCCCCGCCTGGGATTCTTTCCTCGGCAGCTTGGAAAATCAATACCACATTGCCATTCAAAGTATGCTTAATCTCATTTAGCAAATAAGCAACGCCCAAGAGATTTGAACTATGAAAGTCATGTCCACATGCATGCATCACACCTTTGTTTAAAGAAGCATATCCATGTTGGTTTTCTTCGGTAATCGGCAATGCATCAATATCGGCACGAAGGGCAATACTTTTTTCTGATGAACCGTTGCCATGAATAATTCCGATGAGGCCGGTAGGGGATACCTGCTCATATGGAATTCCCATTCCATCAAGAACACTAGCGATATACTTTGTAGTTTCTTTTTCCTCAAAAGACAGTTCCGGATGCTGATGTAAGTGTCGGCGCCATTGAACGACTTTTTCTAATATATGCTTGTCTTGCTTTTGAATGTACTCAATAGGGTTCATGGGTTTTGTAGTTTTCTGATTTTCAATGTTGTAGATGAACTTGTAAATACGTATATTGTATTTCGAAGCCAAAGTAAATTTAAAAATAAATTCAAAAATATCTTGCAAGCTTTTCAAATTAATCTTATATTCGGGTACGTACACAGTAAGACATCATTGTCGCACGTATCTACAATTATAATTTAAATTATTATCAGCCTTATGCAGTCCATTGATTATATCGTCATTGTCGTATTTTTCTTCCTTCTGATTGGGATCGGTATCTACAGTTACTTCAAGGTATCTTCATCCGCCGATTTCTTTACCGCAGGAGGGAAACTCCCTTGGTGGTTGTCTGGAATATCACATCATGTCTCTGGTTATAGCGGCGCAGTCTTCGTCGCATATGCGTCAATTGCCTATACCCACGGATTTGTGATGTACGTTTGGTGGGCATTTACGATTGCAATCGCTATGATCGGAACGATTGTCTTTATCGCACCTCGATGGGCAAGGCTACGGACTAAAACGGGGATACAATCGCCTACAGAATATTTAGCAACGCGATATAACCTGCCGGTTCAACAACTGATGGCTTGGTGCGGAGTAATCGTTAAGTTATTTGATGTTGGAGCGAAATGGGCAGCAGTAGGGATATTATTAAACGCTTTCATGGGCATTCCTATCGTTACGGGTATTATTCTTTCCGGGGTAGTTACTCTTTTCTATGTGACCTTAGGAGGCCTATGGGCCGATGTACTTAATGATTTTATGTCATTTCTTATTCAGGTAGCCTCCGGCTTGGTGATGTTCTTCGTCGTCCTGATGCACTTGGGCGATGGTGCGTCCGGCGTCTTTACGATGTGGGATCGTCTGCCACCAGAAAACAGTAATCTGTTCAATTCTCCGTATACAGTGGGCTTTGCCATGGCATTCCTAGTCATCAATTTCTTTAGTTACAGTGGTGGAACCTGGAATCTCGCAACGCGCTTTATATCATCGCCTTCAGGGAAAGACGCCAAAAAGGCGGCCATCCTTTCAGCAATCCTCTACCTTGTTTGGCCATTGATCCTCTTCTATCCGATGTTTGCGGCGCCTATATTCTTCCCGAATTTAGAAAAGCCAGAAACCTCATATTCTTTAATGGCAATGGAGTTTCTTCCTCCGGGACTTTTAGGTTTATTGGTTGCATCGTTATTCTCAACAACACTATCCATGACCTCTTCAGATGCGAATACTATCTCCTCGGTGATCACCCGTGATATTTTGCCGGTCATGATCAAGAAGGTTAAAACTTTCGATAAACCGAAGATGCTACTGGTTGCTCGTATTACGACCTTTAGCTTTCTAGTAATGACGATAATCATCGCCTTTAACGCACAGACATTTGGAGGTGTGATCGGATTGATCATTTCCTGGTTTGCGGCACTGTTAGGCCCAATATCTATCCCGATGATCCTTGGTCTATTACCATATTTCAAACATAGCGGAAGCACAGCCGCACTGCTCTCCATCATCGGTGGTTTAGCGACGTTTGTCATCTTAAAACTCATCGGAGGAACGGGATTTGCAGTGGAATTGGCAGGACCACTGATTGCTTCTTTGGTGCTCTATATAGGCTATGCTTTTGTTGCCAAAGGAGAAGTTCCTGAGAAAACAGAAAAACTATTAGATGCCATTAACGAAGAATAACAGAACATAAAATGAATAGCGTACAGATAAATAAGCAGACAGCGTTGACAAATGAAACGCTATATATGATGCTCGAACAGTATAAGCAATACTTGTTCGACGACTATCTGCCTTTTATCGATGAATACGTATATGATAAGGAGCATGGTGGGTATTTTTGGAATACCAGCTATAAAGGCAAGCAGCTTAGCAGCCACAAACGAACTTGGTATGACGCCAGAGGAACTTGGGTCTATTCTTACCTATACAAAGTTTTGGACCCTAATCCGCAATACTTAGAGCGTGCCAAGCAAACGCTCCAACTATTGTTCAAATCCAAAGATACTTGTGCTCGTTTCTGGCCTTGGGCTTACGATCAAGCCGGCAATGACCTCCAAGAAAGGGAAGGGGATATCTATGGAAATCTCTTTGTCGCAGAAGCTTTGGCCGCCTATTCTGATGCCAGTGGTGAAAAAGATGCTTGGGACGAGGCTAAAAATATTCTACAGGAAGCATTTTCACTTTACCAAACGAAAGAATATCGCTATCTTTTGGAGTATTCACCTACGAAAGATTATCCGGAAGCAGAAGAAATATTGGGGCATTACATGATTGTATTGCATCTATGTACGACCTTACTTCGCCTTCAAGCTGATGCCGAACTCGAAGAAATTGCAGATTATTGTTTGGAAGCATTGCTTCAGAAACATTATGATGCAGAACTGAACCTTATGCCCGAGCTGCGAAGCAAAGCGGGCAGCGGACTGGGCGAAAGTCTTGACCAGTTTGTTTATATCGGGCATGCTATTGAAACCTTATGGATGATCATGGATGAGGCGAAGCGCCGACAGGATCAGGAACTATTCGATCTTGCGGCATCCCGGTTCAAGTTTCATGTTGAGGTAGCGAAAGATGATTTATTTGGTGGTTTCTTCCACTGTTTGGACCATGCTAAAGAAAATAGGTTTCTCTTAGATAAAGTGCTTTGGGCACAAGAAGAAGTTATGGTGGGATGCTTAATCCTGATGGAGGAGCGTTCTGACGAATGGGCGTATCTTACGTTTCAAAAAACACTGCAGTATTTGCAGCAGCAATTTATACTCGATCATTTACCCTATAGACCTTGGAAAATCAACGGAAATAGACAGATGAATCGAGAAGAGGAGGGAATAAGGATAGAAAACTATCATCATCCGAGGCATTTGATATTCGGAATATTGACCCTTCAAAAAATTATAAACAGAAATACCTTAAACTTAAATAGCTATGAAAAATGATGTTAGCAGAAGAGGTTTCATAAAAACTACAGCAATGGCCTCGCTCGGAATCGGCATGCTCGGTCCAAATACCAAATTCTTTGAAGGCCTTTCCTCCGTACAAAAAGGAAAGCGCGTCGGAATTATCGGATTAGATACGTCGCATGCGACGGCATTTACCAAATCTTTAAATGGAGAAAATCCTGACCCTAGATTTAAAGGGTATAAAGTGGTAGCCGCTGTAGCGCAAGGTAGCAAGGATATTCCATCCTCTGTCGAGCGCGTTCCGAAATACATCGAAGAGGTAAAAAAGTATGGCGTTGAAATCGTTAAAGATATCAATGCTCTATTGAAGAAGGTAGACGTAGTATTGCTAGAGAGCAACGACGGAAGAGTGCATTTAGAACAAGCCATACCTGTAATCAAAGCTAAAAAAACCTTATTTATCGATAAGCCAATTGCCGCTTCGTATAAAGATGCTAAACAGATATTCGACTTAGCAAAACAAAACAATGTTCCGGTATTCTCTACTTCGTCTTTGCGGTTTATGGACAAAATAAAAGAAGTAAAAGGAGGTAGCGTTGGCAAAGTCTTAGGTGCTGATACATTCAGCCCTGCGGCATTAGAACCAAACCACCCTGACTTCTTCTGGTATGGTATCCACGGTATTGAAATCCTGTTTGCATTGATGGGAACTGGATGTGAAAGCGTAACGCGCGTGCATACTGAAGGTACGGATGTAGTAGTCGGAAAATGGAAAGATGGTCGCATCGGTACGTTCCGCGGTCTTCGTGTGGGTAAGCATGATTATGGCGGTACTGTTTTTGGTGAAAAAGGAAATACTACGCTGGGGCAGTTTAAAGGTTATGATTCCCTCCTTGTGGAGATTATCGCATTCTTTGAAACTGGAAATCCACCTGTTTCTGCCGAAGAAACCTTAGAGATCTGTGCGTTTATCGAAGCGGCAGACGAAAGCAAGCGTCAACAAGGAAAACCTGTATCATTAGTAACATCATAAACCTAAATAAGATGGAAGAATCTCGTAGAAATTTTATCAAAAAAGCGGTCATCGGCACTACTGCCATGACCTTTGGAGGCATTTTGCCGTCGTTTTCGGCAAAAAGCTATGGAAATATAATAGGTGCTAACGAACGTATCAATATCGCGATGATGGGCGTTAATGCGCGTGGTAAGGCTTTAGCAAATAACTTTGCCCTACAGCCCAACTCGCAGATTACCTATATCTGTGATGTAGACTCGGGAGCAATTGATCGCTGTATGCCGGAAGTGATGAAACGCCAGAAGCATCAACCGAAGACGGAAGGCGATTTCCGTCGTGCCTTGGAAGATAAGGATGTGGATGCATTGGTAGTTGCGGCGCCAGATCATTGGCACGCACCGGCTGCAATTCTTGCTTCATCGGCAGGTAAGCATGTTTACTTGGAAAAACCATGTAGCCATAACCCGCACGAAGGCGAGTTGCTAATCGAGGCGGTAAAGAAATACAAAAATGTTATCCAAATGGGCAACCAGCGCCGTTCTTGGCCAAATGTTGCTGCAGGAATTCGTGAAGTACATAATGGAGCTATTGGAAAAGCATACTTCGCGAAAACATGGTACACAAACAATAGAGCACCAATTGGTGTTGGAAAAGAAGTAGCAGTACCGAACTGGTTAAATTTTGATCTATGGCAAGGTCCAGCGCCGCGTCGTGCATATAAAGACAATATTCTGCATTACAACTGGCACTGGTTTTGGCATTGGGGAACGGGTGAGGCGCTAAACAACGGAACACACTTCGTCGATTTAGCACGTTGGGGATTACAAGTCGAGTACCCGACGCGTGTCACTTCTGTTGGCGGTCGATTCGCACACAAGGATGACTGGGAGACGCCTGATACACAAACCATCGGTCTAGAATTTGGAAACAACAGCATGATTACCTGGGAAGGCAGAAGCTGTAATGGTATGAAAACCGACGGCGCGACCGTAGGCGTAGTCTTCTACGGTGAGAAGGGTTCACTACAGATCAACGGCGATAATGCCTACCAAATTTTTGATTTGAATAGCAAGTTGGTGAAGGAAGTTCGCGACACAACGAAAGTTGAAGCAACGAGCCTAACGAATCCATCACAACAATTAGATGCTATCCATATTCAGAATTTTTTCTCGGCGATTAAAGACGGTTCTGCATTGAATTCCGATATTATCGGCGGTCATCAAAGTACACTACTTGTGCAGTTGGGTAATATAGCGCAGCGTACGGGCCAGGCGCTTGATATCGATCCGAAAACAGGTAAAATCCTTAATAATAAGGAGGCTATGAATAAATATTGGAAGCGCGAATATCAAAGAGGTTGGGAGCCGCGCGTCTAATACAGACGCGAGCTGTTGAAAGCATAAGCGTGAAGCCAAACAGAATCGGGCTAATTTGATATACAATCGCTATTCGGTAAGCTACTAATTAGCATAAAAAATGTTTTTTAAGTTAATATGTTTTACTGATTATTTAGTTATATTGTCGATCAATCCGTCAAAACGGGTACATTGGATTTATATGGAAAAAAAGCAAAAAGAGTTAAACGGGGTCAAGGAAATCGCTAGAAGAGCGAAAGTGTCCATTGCTACTGTTGATAGGGTGCTGCATAACCGACCGGGGGTTTCGGAGAAAACAAAACAGAAAATTCTCGAGATCATCAAAGAGTTGGATTATAAACCCAATATACTCGCGCGGCGCCTTGCATCGTCAAAAACGATGCATCTCTATACGCTGATTCCGGAGAAATCCAAGGAAACCGATTACTGGGACGTGCCTTTGCAGGGCATTTTTCAAGCAGAAAATGAAATCAAGCTCTATAATGTAAAAGTATCAAAGTTCTTCTACGACATGAACGATAAGCAATCGTTTATCGAACAGACGAAGAACATTTTGAAACAAACGGATATCGATGGACTGCTATTGGCGCCGGCCTTTGTTGAGGAAGCCGTAGCATTTACCGAAGAATGCAAGCGTAGGAATATTCCTTTTGTATTCATCAACTCGGATATCCCGCAACAGAAAAGCTTAAGTTATTTTGGCCCGAATCTATTCCATAGTGGACAAACAGCAGCGCACCTCATTCATTACCTGACGAAGGAAACCGATCAGCTCCTGCTATTGAATATTGCGAAAGATATCGATTCCGATCACCACATCCTACGTAAGGAAGAAGGATTCATGAGCTATTTCAACGATAACAAACCGCGAAATATTATTAAAGAAAATCTTTATGATACGAACTACCCTGCTGTCAAGAAGGCTTTAGCGAAGATCGTAAAGTCGAATCCGGACTTGCATCTCATCTTCGTGACCAATTCTAGGGTCGCTTTGGTTGCAAAATTTCTGCAAGAGATCGGTAAGAATGATATCTTGCTCATAGGTTATGACTTTCTGCCTAACAACATTGAATATTTAAATCAAGGCATGATTGATTTTCTGATCTGTGAGAAGCCACAGGAGCAGGCATACCGCGGAATAAAAGCGCTATATCGTTTTCTGATGTTTGAAGAGGATCAGGAGAAAGAGTATTTCATGCCGATAGATATTATACATCGCGAAAACCAACAATTTTATAAGAATTAAGGAAGCCGATGGCAAGGTAGCATATTTCATTATGCTTTGCTTTCTCATCGGGTACCTACACTAATATTAATAAAACCATTTATCAAAAATTATCTAAACCTATGGATGCTAAAGAACTAGAAGTTGGTACACTAAAGGTGTACACTTTTGAAAATAGAGAGGAGCTAGGTTTGTATGCAGGAAAAAAAGCTGCAGCACGAATTAAAGAACTGCAGGAAACACCCGATAAAATTGTTCGTATGATATTTGCCTCGGCGCCTTCACAGCTGGAAACACTGGCTTATTTACGTGAGGACGAGGGTATCGACTGGTCTCGGGTAGTCGCTTTTCATATGGACGAGTATGTCGGCATCGAGAAAAAACATCCGCAAAGCTTTGCTAGCTTCTTAGAGCAAAATCTATTTGATCAAGTAAATATCGGACAGGTTCATTTCATCAACGGCATTGCTGAGGATCCTCAGGCAGAATGCGAGCGCTATGAAGCATTATTGAAAGAAGCGCCCATCGACATTGTATGCTTGGGAATAGGGGAAAACGCACATATTGCATTCAATGAACCACACTTAGCTGACTTCGCAGACCCTCATTTTGTCAAACTGGTCGACTTGGATTTAACAAGTAGACAACAGCAGGTCAACGACGGATGTTTCCTTACCTTGGAGGAGGTGCCAACGCATGCAATTACGCTGACCGTGCCAGCATTGTTTGCGGGACAAAACCTTTTTTGCATGGTGCCCGGTAGTACCAAAGCGGCGGCAGTTCATGCC
The DNA here is from genome assembly GCF_002455685.1 of Sphingobacterium sp. UBA6645. Lineage (NCBI taxonomy): Bacteria > Pseudomonadati > Bacteroidota > Sphingobacteriia > Sphingobacteriales > Sphingobacteriaceae > Sphingobacterium > Sphingobacterium sp. UBA6645. The sequence continues at coordinate 1,581 of NZ_DKLH01000085.1, read as the reverse complement.
ACCCTAAACGGAGAAATTACATCGGAAATACCATCTAGTATATTGCGGACACATCCACAGGTATCACTCTTTATCGATAAGGATAGTGCTGCACAACTAAACTAATTTCAAATGAAAAAATTAGCTATCGCCTTGCTTGTTCTCGCTACTTTGAATTCCTGTAAAACAGAAAAAGAAACAACGTCAGATAAACTCACGCTGATGACTTTAGATCCAGGACATTTTCATGCGTCCCTAATTCAAAAAAGTATGTTGCCCGGCATTGACTCCGTATGTTATGTTTATGCACCAAAGTCGTTAGGCGTATCTGCGCACAATGCTTTGCTGAATGAGTATAATATCCGTGAAGATAATCCGACGGGTTGGAAGGTCGAATCTTACACCGATTCAGATTTCTTAGAGAAAATGCTGGAAGAAAAGCCTGGCAACATCGTCGTGTTAGCTGGTAACAATAAGAGAAAGACAGATTATATCCATAAGTCAGTTTCTGCAGCGCTCAACGTACTTTCGGATAAGCCCATGGCCATCAACAAAGAAGGATTCAACCTGTTGATTGACGCCTTTGACGTTGCGAAGGAAAAGCAAGTATTGCTATATGATATCATGACCGAGCGTTATAATATCTTTTCTATTCTTCAAAAAGAGTTGGTCCACAATGCCGACCTATTTGGAACACTAGAGAAGGGTACAATTGATAACCCGGCAATCATCAAGAATTCGGTTCACCACTTTTATAAAGAGGTGTCGGGCAAACCTTTGATTCGTCCAGATTGGTATTATGATGTAGAGCAGGAGGGAGAAGGTATTGTCGATGTTACCACGCATTCAATCGACTTGATTCAATGGCAACTCTTTCCCGAAAATGTTTTTGATTACAAGGCTGATGTAGAGGTGCTCAATGCGAACCGCTATCCTACGAAAATTAGCTTAGAACAGTTTGAGCAATCAACTGGCGATGCCGCATTCCCGGGCTTCCTACAAAAGGATGTCAAAAACGATACACTAAATGTTTACGCCAATGGCGAGATCAATTATTCCCTAAAGGGAGTGCACAGCAAGGTGGCTGTACAATGGAATTATCAGGCTCCCGAAGGATCCGGTGATACCCATCTTTCACAAATTCGTGGAACGCGATCTATTGTATCGATCAAACAGGGCAAGGAGCAAAACTATAAACCACGCTTATACATCGAGCCAGCTGCAGCTCCTGGATTTACGGAAGATGACAAAAAAGCAATCACCGCGGGATTTGAAACCATCGCTAATAAATACAAAGGTATTGCACTGAAACCGGAAGGTAATGGCTACGTAGTCGAAATACCTGCAGATTTATTGGAAGGACATGAAGAACACTTCGCCCATGTCGCCAACAAGTTCTTTGATTATGTGCGCGCAGGCGAGATGCCAGAATGGGAGAAATCCTTCATGCTTACCAAATACTATATAACCACAGAAGCTTTGGCAAAAGCCAAAACATTAAGATAAACGATGTAATTCGATTCTAAACCTAAAAATAAAGCGGTCTCCTCAGGACCGCTTATTTTTGTGTGCCCAGCATGTGCAATAACTTTAGGGTGTAAG
>NZ_DKLH01000083.1:7620-17910 GCF_002455685.1 Sphingobacterium sp. UBA6645 | reverse complement strand
GAAAATAGGGAGGGTTACACGGCAATTTCATCCTCTTGAGACTGAAGAATTAAACTATCCTTTGTGAGCTTAAGAATCTTACTTTGATAAGATGCTTCCCCATCAATATTCTTTATTAGAGAATTTTCAATCACTTTATAATTTCCCCTTTCTAATAATCTAAGATGATCTAATTTAGAAAACAAAATGTAAGAACGTTCTGTATACGCTCTATTCGATTCAAAACTCCAAATAGATCCATAATCTGGATCTACGCTCTTCCAGTCACCAACTAAATCAGTTTCAGCACTTGTGAGACTATCGTTTTTAGAACATGAGATAAACGAAAGAAGACAAACAGTAATCAATAAATACTTCATAATGCAGTAGGTTTTAATATCTAAAGTTATTCAATTAAACAGAAAAGATGGTTAATAGTATTGCGCACGAAGACTATAATGATCATCACCCCGAGGATTCTTTTTGGCTTTATCATAATAAAGGCATGTTAAGATACTAATTTGCTTTAATCATTTATCTTTATCCCCTCTAATAAAAGAATTTTTCGGCTAATATAGACCTGATTTCCATATTCCTAGCTTTCTTTCCCTCGCTTCTACCTGCGCTTTATACAGTCTTTCTTGATATTTAACATTAGGCGGAATCGTCATTAATGTGGCATATCCATTCTTAACCATCAATTCGTTTACGAAGGTTCCATCATTCAGATAAACATAAGCGAGTGTTCGTCCATACTGATCCAAAGAATCGACGTCGAAGGTTAATTTTACATAAGGATTCGCCACTAAAATACTATCTAAATACAATTTCGACGTCATACCAAAGGGGTGCTTTTTCTTCTTAAAAACTGTTCTTGTTTCTGGCGCATCAATCCCAATTAACCTAACCTTCATATGTTCCCTTCGACTATTCATGACCCAGAACGTATCACCATCGATTAGTTTATCCACTTTAAAAATCTCTGGATTTTGGAACATCTGCTGTTCGAAATCTATATCCGCATAGAATTCATTGACAGCAACATTTTGCGTTTGGCAGGAAACAAAAATCAAGAATGTTAATAAAAGTTTATTCATAGATACAAAGTTAAAACTAAAAGCCATCGTATGTTGTAGAATCGATGATCGGATCGATAACCTCATCTTCACCTTCATTGAAATTGTCGCTATCATCCGACGTATAGGCCTTGTCTGTGATAACCTTTAAAGAAGGAATTTCATACATTACATAATAGCCTTCGCAATAGCCTCCCTGACAGTATTGATGGTCCATTTCTAGACAACTGTCCGATCAGAAATTCGATATAGTAATAATTTGTTGGTTGGTAAATCCCTGTATTCGAATGAAAATCCCCTATATAAACCCTTTATCTTTACAATAAGCAACCAGCTGTTCATTTTTGTTAAAAGCCAAAACTTCTCGCATCATGTTCAACCGCTTTTCTACACTGCTCAATCCGGAAGAATTTATATTCCTTTGCTTAAGATGGTTTGGAATTTCTTTCTGCAAAACTCCCTCTGACAGCAGTTTTACAATTTGGATATCGATATTTGAGAATTCATAGGTATGACTTTGCTTTAAGGATTGTTTAATATCGAAGGAAACATAAGTATGCCCTTGATCGATCGCTATAAAAGCTTCCTTAAGATGTTGAGCATCGCGCCTTGCCTTGCGAACGTAGCCATCTATGCCATATTCATTAAACAATCTGTCAATGATGGCAGGTCGATCTTCACCAGAAAAAACTATAACTTTTAAATTTGGTTGAATAACCTTGACGGCTTGAATCAGTTCAATACCACCCGCAATACGTTGCTTATTGAAATCTTCTTCGAAAGAAAGATCTGGAATCAACAAATCGAAAGCATCTCCGTCCCGTAACGCTCGACTGATCCACGCTAAAGCATCATCACAGTAATATACATACTTGGCGATTTCTACCCCCAAATCACTAATGGTCCGTTGAACGGAAACATTAGTACTCTCATGATCTTCTGCAATTAATACTTTTCTAAACATAATGGTCAGTTTTGAGGAAGCGGTAAATTCAACTCTATCTTCACTCCTTTTCCTCTTTCGGAAACAAAATTAAATTTACCTTTCAACCTTTCCATACGGTTTCCCGTATTCCGGAGACCATTGCCAATTTTTCGCTCTTTGGTGAATCCGATGCCGTTATCTTGATAGAAAATATTTAAGAAATTATTCTGTTCTTCAAACCTAAAAATCACCTCATTAGCGAGACTGTGTTTCCGCATATTCACCAAGAGTTCTTGAAAAATGATCAATACTTCATTCTTCGTATTTTTAGACAATTTATTCCAAATATGTGGATAATTGCCGACAATAAAGATGTGAACTGACTCGTTAGCAAATGACTTGATTAACGTGGAGACATCAATTGCAAAACCTTCTTCAGACATTTCCTTCGTTTCATGGGAAATATCTCTGGATTTTTCGTACATAACTTCCAGTTTATCTAGAAGTTCATGCTTATTAAAATCGCTCTTATACTCCAATTCAGTCATTACACGATAAATGCCATTTGCAACAACATCATGGACTTTCTTTGAGGTTTTCAATTGTATTTCTTTCACTTTATTTTCGGCCTCCATCGTAATCTTTTGTTTTCTCCTTTTTGCCCACAAAATAAAAAATGTAAGTGCTGAAAGTACAAACCCGATTACTGCAACCATAATGACTCGCTCCTTCGAAATGCGAAGGTCTCTATCCAACACGTCCTTTTGAAGCTTTAGGTTATCGATTTTGTTTTTTTCGGCTTCATAACGAATTAATGCATACTGATTCCTCGCCTTTAATCGAGCCATCCGCACGCTATCGGATAGATGCTTATAAATTTGAAAGTAGTATTTTGATGAATCTGAATTGACCTTGATTAACTTTTCTGCAGCATTTATCTGATCAGTACTAACTTGGATCTTGCTGGCCATGTTAAAGGATTTCGAAGCATAAATTCTCGCAGAATCCAAATTTCGTCCATCATGATATTCAAATAAGTGCGAAAAACTGGAATTCACTCCCGAATCATCCGATTCATCTAAACGTATCTCTAATGCCTTATGTAAGTCAGGCTAAGGATTATATGCTTTGTCAATCCGCCACCTTGTATTCGCATAATTCGACAAGCATCGTGCATAGTTCTTATCCTTTTTACCAGCAGATTTTAAGTTCTCTTTATGAATCAAAAAAGCTTCCTTAAAACGCTTCGCACTAAAAAGTGTTACAGCTTTATTATTTTTATAGGTTTGTTCATCAATCTTATTCGCAGCATATTGCACAGCCAAATCATAATATACAATGGCTGTCTCGTTGTCGCCATAACCAGAAATTGCATTCCCCAAATTATTGTAATTAAAAGCTAACAAGTCTGAATGTGATTGATTAAGGGAATCTAAAAGCTTATCCGCCTCCAATGAAGTTTCCTGAGCGCCATAATAATCGCCTTCTTCAAACAGGGTAATAGCCATCTGGATCAAACATATCGCAGCATGAAGACTATCGCCTTCTTGTATAAAATCATCACTTGCTAAATCAAAATAAACAAAGGAACTATCATACCTTCCTTGCTCTAGGAAAGAATTTGCCTTAGCGTAGTTCTTATTGCTATCAACAGTTAATTTCGAATCAGTTTCGGCTAACTTTTGACGTTCAGAATGGCACGCTAATAATAGCAATATGCTGAATAGCAGTGTGAATAATTGACATCGCATGGATAATAATTTGGTAAACAATATTACCAAATATAAAATACAGGTAAAAGTGATTTTACCTGCATTTTTAATTAGCGATCTTAGCCTAGCAGATCAGGCAAAATTGTCGGCATCGATGGTCTTGTAGGACGTACCGATCCTTTATCGCCGCTGTTTGTCTGAGGGTCACCATCATTTGTAGCTAAGGAGTTTGCATAACCTGCGGAACACACCAAAGTCAGTAGTAGAGCTACGAACAAATTTTTCATTTCTTCTAAAATTTAAGGTCAAAAAACTATCCCGATGCCATCGTTTCTAAATGGCATCAATCATTAATTTTTCAGAAGGCCTTCTGATTTTTAGGAAGAAGTAAACTCATAGGAAAATCAAACGATCTTCCTCTTTTTCAGATGATTCTCTACAAGCTTACCAAACGAATTCTCTACAGTCGCGCTAATAATAAACGAGCTATCGAAGAATTCATAGGACAAAACTACAGGCGTTTAACAGCTATAAATCAGATATTTCCGGTATTTCCGATATTTCTTATTGATTTCCGAAAACTCCTGTTTTCCAACAGACAATTTGTACATCTTAGATATTATGCTTTATTTCGAATGACGAAAACCAATTAGTTCAATGTTTGAATTCGACATCTTTAGGGAAGAAGTTTTAGCGGATTACACGAAGAAACGCAATCAAGGAGCTTTACCGACTAGCCTAGAAAATCCTTCGCCAGCGAATCTTAGAAATTATGCATCCAATAAATATCGCCAAGGACTTAACAAGGAAGACAGAACTGTCTTTGAAGAATACTTTAATTCAAATGCGAAAGCTGATGATCTCGAAAAAGCGATTAGAACTACCGATTTAGGAAGACTAAAGTCGGTTCAAAACTTCCTTAATGGTACAACAAAAATTCCAGACGAAATTATTGTCAAATTAGTTGCTGCCTTAATCGATTTTAGTCCAAGACCATTTGTAGAGTGGAGAAACTCATTTCAAAATCTTCAACATGACGAATCTAAAGCGCCTGTTGATCTTGAAATGCCTCAAATGTATAACAACGTTGAGCGTAATCAACTCTTCCAAACTACAGAGAGCGCTAAGCCGAAAAAGAAAACCAGATTAAACAAAATTCTAGCTATATCAGCAGCAAGCCTCTCCTTTGCCGCAGTAGGCTATATGACATCTTCGCAATTGAAACCTGATGGATGTATGTACTGGGACGGAGCACAATATGTAAAAATCGACTGCAAAGAAGAAATTAAACATGCGGAGAAACTAATTCTCGATCCAATAGATTTAATACATTTTAAAAAGATTACCCAAACAGATACGCTTCAGGAAGAGCATGTGAATAAAGTTTGGTATTCGAAAATCAACAATGAAGTTGAATTTTTCACAAGCGCAGGCCGGCATCCTCTTCATAAAGAAAGAACATTAAAGCCGGCAACTTGGTATATGATCAAGAAATATAAAGGCTCAAATCCTACGAAATAGTTTCAAAATAGGAGGCCCAACAATATTAAATTCCAATTTTCTATGGAATTAGCATCCTCAATTCATCATGATATAAAACCAATATATCATGAAATACTACACCATTTTAGCCTTCCTCTTCCTAATTAGCAATTCATCTTTCACTCATGCTACTGAGCAGGAACCCGACAGACTAATTATCAAAGGAGACACCATGTTGCTACATGCTTTACCGTTCGATGAATGGAGGAATCTAAATAACTATGATAAACCACTTTTTCCCGATTCCTTAGCGGGATTTTCAACAGGCTGCTGGCGAGGATATGTTGCCTATTGGGAAATTATTGATGATCAATTGTATCTAACCAACATCTATAATGAAATGAAAAATGCCAAAGCAAATCTCCATGTAATATTTGGCAAAAAGTTCAAAAACGGGCGAGTGAAAGCAGATTGGTTCTCCGACACGGTTACCGCATTTCGTGGCAAACTTCTGTATTCCGATCATGCTGTCTTCTCCAGCGTTTTCGAACATGAGTATGAATATGTTTTCGATAATGGGATATTACACAGCACTGCTTACTTCGACAACTCGATGTCTAAAAACACACCGATGTACATGGGCGATCCTCTACTATATAAGCATATCGACACGCTGATAAACTGGTCAGCATTACCTACTATTGAAAAATCAGGTCATGCCGGAGTATATCTACTCGCTAATGAAAAGGGACAATTAGATACCATACTCCATGTTTATGGAAAGTCGGAAATTTTCAGAGAAGAGGCGCTGCGTGTGGCGAAACTCATAACAAGGTTTCCGGTTATTTATCGAAGGGGAAAGCTCCAAAAACCGGATATACGCCTGGAATTCTTTTTTTCCGCAGAAAAACAAAAGAAATATCGGAAGGAGAAATAAAAAAAACTCTACCGAGGACCGGTAGAGTTAAGCTAACTCATAGGAATTAACAACGTTTTGTGTGATTTTACTTAAAAATTTAACGGTATGCGGATTAAGTTTGTTGTTTCTTCAATCTTTAACATGACCATCAAGCACCTACTTTATCGATAACTCGATCTGCCCCTCCTCTACTCCTTCTACTGCATCTTTCGAGAGAATACCTTGAGATCTCTTCATCATCTCGTCTAGCAGCTCACTACTGCCACCTGCATGCGATACTGTAATTTTTGAACTGTTCTTGTTGTAAGCCACAGTCGTCGCACTGACACCTTGACAAGATTTCAAGCTTTTGTTCAGCTGATTCAATTGATCATAACTGATTCCTTCAATCTTCACAACAGTCTTGTTCAGCCCGTCTTCCGCGTCTTTCCCTTTTCCGAAAAATCCTGTGATTTTCTTACCCACTTTACCTGCCTTATCGGCTTTATTCGCAGCGCGATCAGCGGTATTCGTTGCTCTATCTAGTTTATCGGTAGCACGATCAATCTTATCTAAAAATCCCTGTGCTTTTACTTGTGTCGCTGTTAGGCAAAACAGCATCAGTAATGATATACAAATCGCTTTCATAGTGTTCGTTTTTATAGTTTTCAAAAATGTTTTAGTTCTTATTATACGGCGCGGAGAATTCGCCCTCAGTCACCGTCAGGAATACGTCGTCTCCCTCCAATACACCCGAGAAAGTTCCTTTAACGCCCCATTTTGTCAAACTGGTAATGCTCAATGTAAAACTTGAACCATCGTTCCCGTCTCCGCGGTACCCTGTCGTACTTACAATCTTTCCGTCCACCACGTTTTGAATATAGTACTGTCCGATCAACTCAGGGCCTTCACCATTCGCAGCAACATAAGTCGTCTCTTTTGCTCCTTCATCGGAAACCAATTGAAATCCAAAACCCGGCGAAGCCATGTCTTTCGACTCACGGCCTCCAACGGTCACGAAATGTATAGTATTCCAATCGTCCGGTTTATCATTCGCACTTAAACTATGGTTGAATTCATGTAATTTCCCATTAATCTTACAGCGAAAAAAAACCTCTGAGTCGTCCGATGAGGAGTCGTCTTTACTACAAGAAACCATCAGAAGTGCTAAAACTAGAAGTAAGCCGATTTTGTTAAGTGTGTTTTTCATTATTCTATCCATTATTGTTCTTCATTTTAATATTTCCGATTTTGGCAATGCTGCCTGATCTCCTTGCTAACAAATATGCGCTTGCCCTAACTTTATATTAGAATGAATTAAATACATTGCATAGAATTTTTAACGAACGAGCAACTATCCTCAACCTTTCAATCTGTTGATGAAAAACAATATTCTATTGAAAATTATTTAGGATATAGCAACGTATTACTAACTTGAATACTATGGTTAAATTTTTCGACAGAGAGGTTTCTCTGGTCAAGTTACAAGTCATCACCTGGCTTTTCGTGACGATTCTAACTTTTGCATCCTATCTTCAGAATGCTGATTTTGGCTACGCCTTGGTATTCACCGTCATCAATATGCTTAGTATGCTCGCGGTAATCTACGGAAATGCTTGTTTTCTTTTGCCAGCGCTATATTTTAAGGGACGTCGGCTGACCTATTTGCTTGCAACAGTCCTATTGCTCGGGACAATTTGCTTTATTCGTGTAGAACTTCGTTCTTATTTTCATGAACTTTATGTTCGAGGGGCAGATCAAAGTACGAGTTTTCAGGTTTATGCTAGCATAATGACCTCCTTAATCATTAACTATCTTTTCAGTTTTATATTCAGGCTAGCTTTGGATTACTTCAAAGTGCGCAAAGACCAAAAGCAACTTAAAGAATATACCTCCAAAGTGGAACTCGATTTATTAAAAGCACAGGTCCAACCACATTTCTTGTTCAATACGCTCAACAATATTTATTACGTCGCACAACGAGAGTCTCCTCAAACTGCCAAATTGATTGAAAAACTTGCGAATATCATGCGCTACTTTGTGGATGAAGCATCAAAAGGACTAGTCAAACTCCCCACAGATATACAGTTCCTAAAAGATTATATTGATTTAGAAAGGATGCGAATGCTGCACCCCATGCGCGTCGATATCGAAGTTAATGTCGATTCAAATGCCATCGAGCTTCCTCCCATGCTCATCATACCTTTGGTCGAAAATGTCTTTAAACATGGAATCGACAAAAGAAGCACAGAAAACTACCTCTCGTTAAAAATCCAATCCGCAGATGGAAAATTAATGATTAGGGTATCAAATAGGGTTTTCGAAGATAAAAACACCCAACAAGGTGGCAACGGCCTAAAGAATCTTATCTCCCGCCTCGACTTACTTTATGGAAAAAACTATACATTTGAAAGAACACTAACGACCAATGTCTTTAATGCCAACCTAGAGTTACCCTTATGAAAATAATTACCTGTCTAATTGTTGATGATGAGCCGAATGCGGTTCAATTGCTTGAAGACTATATTCAAAAGATTCCCTATTTGATGTTAAAACAAAAGTGTTACGACGCTTTTGAAGCATTACAATTTCTGGAGAAAGAAAAAGTCGACTTAGTTTTTCTGGATATCAACATGCCTAAAATGTCAGGTATGGAATTAGCGGCATTACTCCCGAAAGGACAGTGCATCATTTTTACATCCGCCTATGCCAGCTTCGCCTTGGAAGGCTATGAATACAATGCACTAGATTATATATTGAAGCCTATCATCTTCAAGCCTTTTGTGCAAGCGGTAGAAAAAGTTAGAGATTACTTTCAAGCCCAAACAGCAAATAAATCCTTCGTCATTGCTGAGAGCAAAAAGGAGTTTATGTTCATCAAATCCGATCGAAAACATATTAAAATTTACTACGATGATATCCTATATTTTGAAGCACAACAAGAATACGTCAAAGTAGTATTGGCAAATGACTCTCCAGTATTGGTCTATAAACGAATGAAACAACTCGAAGAACAGCTCCCTTCAAACTTTATACGAATACACAACTCATTTATCCTAAATAACAATTACCTAGACTTTATCGTGGATAACCATGCGTCGGTAAAAGGCGAAAAACTCCCGATAAGCGCTAGCTACAGAGCAAAGCTGATTGCAATTATTGAAAACAATACACTCTAGCACAACAAGAATTATGAGCTTAATGGTATAAATAACGAGAGGCTGTGTTTTTGCACAGCCTCTCCTTCATTCCCTAATCTTGTTTTACTTTTGTAGAACATAACCGCAAACATAATTTCCATTCGCATCCCAAACCGAATAGTAGTATGTTCCTGGGAAGATCGATGACTCATTAAGTGAAAATGCTAGAAATGAAACTCCTGGCATAGGGTATGTTCCTGGAGGAAATCCTTTTCCACCTTTTACAGTGCTTTGTTCTTTGATCTCAAATTTCGAAAGATTCGATAATGCCTTCATACTCTTAAGTTTTAGTTTTATTTATAAATATAGAAAACACTGAATTTAAACTACTTCCATATCTAATATTCGAACATTTAAAATCTACATTTGCACTACTGGCGGATATATTCGAGAAATTATCGATGAATCTAATCCGCAACTTCCAGACGCAATTCCTCCTGCATCACAATCGGTGTTTCTCCCACCTGATATTCATATTTCAAATTGAAAACATGAAATTTCCTACCGAAAGATTCTTCTAATTGATACGTATTCGGATATCTTTCATCGCCTTCCAATTGTTTGATCTGAAGATCCTTGTAGGGCTTGATCGTCACTTTGTTATCTTCGCCAACCTCTAAGATCATCGAAGTCTTTGCAATGGCAGCCTCGCTATTTTCAAAACTCTCGTTCCCCGCAACCACGCGAACCGAATTCTTAGTCAATGGATATAACTTTTTATTTCCCGCCGTCACAATATCATTTGCCGAACCCGCCATCGTATAAAAAGCGTCGGAAGCCTGTGAAGCATAAGCATTCTTTATCTGAATCTGGTAAAGAATAGTTTTCTTTTTTTCATTGATTTCAACCGCACCGACCTCACTAGCCTTCAATGCAATAAAATAGGTCGAATCAGGAGAAAGACCATCAACCAATAGCTTTACCTGTGTCTTCCCTGTTCGTTCGCCTGCCTTGATCTGTATTTTATAATCTTCAATCTTATATTTTTCTCTAGGCAATAATTTCGCATAAAGTTTCT
>NZ_DKLH01000083.1:0-7554 GCF_002455685.1 Sphingobacterium sp. UBA6645 | reverse complement strand
TTCTCATCCAAATCAAACAACGATCGGTTGTATGTATCTAATGGCTCCTGATCTTCAGCCAATTCGATTACCAAGTCGCTCTCCGGAAGGTGCGTACCGCCAACCGATGCAGCAATATATCCCAAGGTTTCTCCGCCAGTTAAAGGCACAACTTCTTGAAAAGTATTATGATAAGAACTGCTGATTAATGCGACCACATTCTTATACATTTCTTTTTCAAACAACTCGTTGTCTTTGCATGATGATAACATCCCCACTAGGGCCATCATTGCTATATATCTACGTTTCATGTGTTTTCGATTAATGTCAATATTAATATCCTGGATTTTGATCTAGCGACGGTAATCTTCTCAATTCCTCACGCGGAATTGGAACCCATACCAATTTCTTGTGAACAACGCGTTTCAAGAAGGATGAAGTCCCCGGAATCACACGTTTGTAATACGTCTCTTTAGTCGCCCCATCCGGATTCATGCCACGGATCGGTTCACGCTCGGTCTCCTCATAGATCCCCCAACGACGAACATCATAGTAACGTCTGTTTTCCCAAAGAAACTCAACCATACGCTCACGCTCAATTTCACTTTGAACCGTTTGCGGATTTCCAACTTTTGCAGCATTCAAACCTGGCAATCCAGCTCTATAACGAACTTGGTTAAAGGCATTCTTGATGGCTTCTTCTTCACGATTAACCGTATATTGTCTTCCACCTAATTCTACTGTATGGCTTCCTTTTAAATTATTCAACGCTTCGGCATAGGATAATAAGATCTCAGCATAACGGATAATCGCATAGGATTTCTTCATACGGCGAGCACCCGTACCGCTCCAAGCGTCCATCGGATGAACGAACTTCTTAATAACATATCCTGTAATCGGGTAGTTTGGAGATGTTGCAGTAACGCCTCCACGTCCATCCGCATCCTGATAATAATATTTTGCAGTATAGTTATTCAACGAAGCACTCGATTCAGCTTGCCAAACTGCTTCGTTAAACCCTACAGAAGCGTAAAAACGCATTTCTCGATTTGCATACATATTGTAAACCCCAGCATTTAAAGGATATCCAGAGAATCGCTTCGCTTGCGTTGTAAAACCATTTTCCGAATAATAACCATCAATCGTTGCCTCTTCCTTCGTGCGACCATCATCCATTAAATAAGCATCTACCACTTTTTGTGTCACGCAGAAACGACCCCAACCACCTAAAGATGGAGGAAATGCCCCCTTCGTTATTGGATCACTTATATAATCTGTATTTCTTCCCCAAATAACCTCCTTATTTGTTGCCGGAACCGCCTCTCCTGTAAATATTTCTGAATAAGAGCGAAATGCATCAATTCCCGCCGCACCATTCGGAAACTGTCCATAGAAGTTCGGATCAGAAGTTACACCTTGAGGGAGTTGTTTTGTCTTATCATCAGCTATCGCGGTATAAAGCTTGTATTGCCCCAAATCCATAACGCGTTTTGCCGCCGCGGCCGCAACAGCCCAACGTTTCTCATCATATTGTTGCGATACATAATGTGCGCCATCTGTTTTACGTGTCCAGCTACCAAAGTAAGCAGCAGCTACAGGACCACCGTTAAATAATGGACTTGCATGAATCAAACGAAGACGTGCAATCAAAGCATAAGCTGCGCCCTTGCTAGGCTTTCCGAAATCTAAAATCGAGACCTCTGCAGGCAAAAATTGAGCTGCCTTTTCAAATTCTTCTACCGTATAATCCATCGTCTCATCGTAAGTTGCTCTCGGGCGATCGTAGTATTCGATAGGTTCATTTGTATTGACGATCTCATCACCCAACAGAATGGCAGGACCGTAATCCACCAAAATATTATAGTACGCATATGCACGGATAAATCGTGTAAAGCCTTCAATACGATGACGATCGGCTGTACTTAGATCGCGGGGCACATCGAGATTTGCCAATATGCTATTGCACTTACGAATAATCTTATAATATCGACCCCATTGATTCAGGTTATAGTTATCATCAGATGACCCTGCACCGAAAAAATCCGGACTGATATTCCCAGTCACATAGTCCATTCCGTAATAAACGTTGGTGGAACCTGCCCCTGTCAATCCATTGAAACCTTCATCCGTAGCCATCGGTCCTGGCGTGTAGCCAAAACGTACTGTGTTGGATTCATCCGGGAACATCGCTGCCGCCCCCCACATATAAGCTTCTATATTTCTTGTACTGCTGAACGCAGAGTCGATATTAAATTCATCGTCAAAATAATTATCAATGTTTAGATAATCCTTACATGAGGATGTTGAGGCAATAGCAATCAGCAGAACCGAAAGTTTAGCTATTTTATTTATGATCGTTAATTTCATTTTCATTATCACTTTATCCATTAAAAATTAAGATATACTTGCATTGAGTAAGTTGATGGGATCGGATATTTTCGACCATTCCATGCCGCTTGCTCCGGATCGAATATTTTCACCTTGTCCCAGATATACAGGTTAGTACCCACGAATTGTAAATCAAGAGACTTTACGCCAATGCGTTTCACGAAATTCGGCGATACATTATAGCTTAAGGTCAATTCTTCTAAACGGACGTATCGAGAATCACCCTGCCAAAATGAGGAAAGCTGACTATTGTTCGCGTTATTACCATATTGTAATCTTGGGAAAAGCGCATTTGGATTCTCCGCTAATGAAGGATCGATACCATTCGCTACAGCGTAGTCCATCGGTATCCACCGATTATTAGGATCGGCTACTATGGAAAGTACATTACCTTCGCTGCCATTAAAGAATGGCATATACCCCATACCATTTACTTTTTTCACGTCGTTTAACTCCATCTGTTGTCCTACATAGAAGAATGATGTTCGGCCGGTACCTTTAAATAAAAGACCCAAAGTCAGATTCTTAAAGCGGAATTCACCACCAAATCCAAACATTGCTAGCGGATAGTTACTATGCGTCAAAGGAACTTTATCTAAGGCATCGATAACCCCGTCCCCATTCACGTCTTTGTACTTGATATCACCAGGTAACACATCACCAAAAGACTGCTTCGGACTGTACTTAATATCCTCTTCGTCTTTGAATAGACCTAAGGCCTGATACCCACGAATAGACTTATGCGGGAATCCGTTAAATTCTAAATAAGGGTACTCTAAATAAGCTTGCTCCCAATTCTGAACGAGGTTTTTTGAGTAAGTGAAATTTCCTCGCAAGGTGAAGCCCATTCGATCTGATAAATTATGTGTGAAACTAATATTTCCGTCGACACCTGAACTCCTCATACGACCAACGTTTGCAAATGGGTTGGAAACAACACCCACATAGGAAGGGACTTGTACGCGTTGCTGGAAGATACCGTTACGTTGATCTTTAAAAATATCGAACACAAAATCGATCTTGTTGTTGAATAACTTCCCTTCAAAACCGATATTCGATTTTATTGCTCGCTCCCAAGCTAAATTGTCTGCACCAATACGTGTTTCATGAATTGTTTCAATTCCCGGGATTCCCCATATATTGGATTCCTTCTGGTTTACTTTTGTCAAATATGGAAATCTGATTTCTGAAATACGGTCATTACCAACTGTTCCATAAGAAGCACGGATCTTAAAATAATTAAGCCACGGCGCATTCTCCTGCAAATATTGGTATCCCGTTGGCACCCAGCCTAAAGCAATCGACGGGAAAAATCCGTACTGTCTGCCTGGTTGGAAGTTTTCAGATCCGGTATAACCAAAGTTCACATCTAGGAGATAGGTATCACGAAATCCATAGGTCAAACGACTGGATACACCTTGATAACGCAATGGAATTGCCTCCAGGTTATTCTTAGCGTCATCCGTATGCTTCGCATCGCTCAAATAGTAATAGATCAATGCAGATGTGCGGTGATCCGTGCCAAACTGCCTATCATAGTTGATCACGGATTCAAAGTGATATTTACGATATTGTTTAATTTCCTTGGTATATTTCGCCTTCTCCTCCAATACCGTCTGCTGCATAATAAGCGATCCATCCGGAGCACGTCCTAATGCTTTGGAAAGTCCGGGCTGAACTTTTCGACGCTCCTCAAAGAAACTATGTACATCATAAGCACCCTGAGCTCTAAATTTTAAGCCCTTAACCCATGGATCGAAGTCCTGATTCAACGCCAATGTTACCTTGCCTTTGAAGGCTTCATCCAATGCTTTACCTGTACGATTGATCATCACATAAGGCGATGATGCATCCTCGCCGCCTAGTCCCGGCAGCATACCATTAGAATATTGTGTTGGAAGCGCTAATGGTGTTAAACGCGATTGTGCGCCCCAGATGTATTCTGTATTAGCTACACCCGGTTGTTTTAATTGTGATAAGAAACCATCCGATCCTAAGTAAACCTTTGTTGTTTTCGTTAAATTAACATCAAGGTTGATACGGTAGTTGTATGTATTGAATCCTACATTGGAACTATATACGCTATTTGGATCAACTTTGTAAGCCGCAGACTCATTCTTTCCGCCCAAGCTTAAGAAATAACGCGCAACTTCCGACCCTCCACGGCCACTTACATAATAACTTTGTCTCCAGGAGTTTTTGTTCAAGATCTCATCTTGCCAATTTACATTTGGATACATATCAGGATCCAGACCGTCGCGAATAATTCCCATTTCCGTTTGGTCGTACAAAGGGCTTTGACCGCGCAGTGCAGTTGCCTCGTTCGCTAATGTGGCATAATCGAATGCATTTAGATATTGCGGCAATCTATTTAAATGTGAAAGCGTAGAGTTTGCTCTCGCCGTAATTTGAATCCGATCTACCAAACCGCGTTTTGTTGTCACTAATACAACACCATTTGCTCCGCGTACTCCATATACCGCTGTTGCAGAAGCATCCTTCAAGATGGAGAAGCTTTCCACATCAGCTGGGTCAATTGTATTCAGATCGCCTTCAAGTCCATCGATCAATACAAGCGCACTACTATTGGCTCCAAATGTACCAATACCACGCACCCAGAATTCGGAGATGTTCTTCCCCGGTTCACCACTCGATTGCATCGAAATAACCCCGGCAGCTCTACCCCCAAGCAGATTGGCGATGGAAGGAGCAGGAGTTTGTAAACTCTTGACATCAACCGTTGTAATCGCTCCTACGGAACTTATCTTACGCTGAACATTCCCCAGCCCCACAACGATGACCTCATCGATGTCTGAGCTCTTCTCGACAAGCTCGATGATTAAATCAGCTTTCGATTCAATCGCTAAATGCTCTTGTATATCATATCCGGTATGGCTGAAAACCACTTTATCTCCATAGTTGACAGTCATATTAAAAATACCGTCGTTGCCAGTTGAAGTTCCTGCGGAAGGTTTATCCTTCACAAATATGGATACCCCCGACATGGGATCTCCCGTCGCATTCACTACCTTCCCGGCAATTGTTAATTCTTTTGTTTCCTGCGCATTCGCAATCGAGAAGATTGAACAAAAGAGTAGCAAACAGATAGCATGAAAAATCTTCATCTTTTTTATTGCTTAATTAGTTTGTGTTGGTTTTATATTTAATTGATCGGAAATGATTATTCAATCACGAGTTTTCGAATCCTAGCATTGCTCCAATCTGCGATATAGATATCGCCTTGCTCATTCACCGCAACGCCCCAAGGTTGGTTAAATAATGATTCCGCAGGGCCTCCATCTTTGTAACCTGATGTTCCAGGTCGGCCTGCCACCGTTGTCACGATATTATCTGCCGACACCATGCGTACGCAATGATTACCATAGTCCGCCACGAACATGTTCCCGTCATTATCAAACTTGATGTCTTTAGGATAATTGAATAGTGCATCTTCAATCGGTCCATCACGAAAAGCACTACCTCCAGGGGCATTCATGCGCTTGAAACCGCCAGTTCCGTTAGGATCACGTAGGTCAAGTACCGATATACCTTGTCTAAACTCAATAGGATTCGCATTGGAGTGCAATGTGATGTACAATAACCAGGGTTTCTTAGGATTGATAGCTTGTCCATATTGTGAACCGTATGGCCCTTGGTGAACAATCTTCGCTTCCATGGTTTCTGGATTAATCTTCGCTATTTTGCCGTCGCGATAGCGGGTGTATAAATGACCATCATAAGGACAGAACGTCACAAAGTTTTTGTAGCGATCCGCATCGACAATCGATGTCAAGTCAGCCGTAGAATACTTCACATTTCGTTGTCGAGGATACCATGCTTCGCGAGGGTCAAATGTAAATATCACCTCTTTTGTCGACTCATGTGCTGCAGTTAGCATGCCCGTTGCACGGTCAACAGTCAAACCATTCGCATAAAGTATTCTTGTCGCCGATGGCGCTTCAATTAATGGTGTAACGATGTTTTCCTTCTCATTGATTCTAGCAACACCAAAGGTAGCCGGGTTGCCCCCGTCGCGCCATGACATAAAAATATTACCCTCTGCATCCAATTCTAAATATTTTCCGTAAACCTCTGCTTCCGATAAGACTCCCGGTTTAAAATTCTTTTGCCCGTTTCCAGTCACCGTACTCACCTGCGCTTGTGTATGATAGGTAAAGGAATTCTCATAAACCAATGAATCTTTGCCCACGACAACCGAAATCTTAGGATCAGCGCCAGGCATGCGAGGTACGATCGCGTAAATGCGATTACCGCTCGAAGAAATAATGGAAGCCTTCGCTTTATTGAAATAGACTTTAATTTTAGATGGGTCTGTTCCAAAGTTTTCGCCATCTAAAAGTATTTTAGTCCTCGCTCCGCCCTCTAACGGAAAGTACGAGCTAAGCACAATCGGCTTGGAAGGATCATGCTCACTTTTCTTCAAAGTCTCTTCGTCTTTACAGCTGTTGAGCAGGAGTAAAAACGCCAGAGGCATCATTAGTACACTACGAATTTTCATAACGTTGAGATTAATATTTACTTTAAAAGTTTTAAAATTTCATAAGCATCTGAAAACTGAAAGCTTTCTTTCAAAAACGAAAGAGAACATAACAACAAGCGCACAGTTTAAGGTTAAAATTTATGATTGTGCTTTTTCAAAAGTTTGAGCAAAACTAGCCAATAGACTTGTTGGGAATGTTTAGAACCAGTTACTATATTGTTAATGTTGTATTAAGAGGATCGCAGGAAGGAAACTTTAATTTAACTTTAAAAAAGTACAGCATTTAAAATAAAAAGAAAATAAAAAAGAGTAACCTACAAGCAATCACTCCCCTACATAAGTCTTTTCATACCCAAATCAAAGCCCTTTCAAAAGGGTCCTGATTGGGCTTTGTATTGGGTTTGAATTGGGTTTGAAAGGGGACTGAGGAGAACTTGGTATTAGATTTTAGATATGAGATATTAGACGTTAGATATTAGACGTTAGATATTTGAACCAGGAAAGGAAGGATGCAAGAATGGGCAGGATATTACATTTCGTCGGATGTCGCTATGCGATTCGTAGGTTTTTAAGAGACGTTTAGTGAAACGTCTCTACGCGGTTCGTCATGATTACCGCCTATGTAGTTCAAATCCATATAGAAGCCAATTGGACGCCAATGCGTAGAGACGTTTCACTAAACGTCT
>NZ_DKLH01000096.1:0-13921 GCF_002455685.1 Sphingobacterium sp. UBA6645 | reverse complement strand
TTTTTAGACACCTTCTTTTCTTTTATATTTTTTATTTAGATCTTCGACACGATCGACTCATCTAAAGGAGTTACTTTTGAACGATATCTATTGGTCAACTTTCCATCTTTATTGATCAAAAACTTCTCAAAGTTCCATTTGATATCGCCTGTAAAGTCTTCGTTCTGAGCACTTGTCAAATATTTAAACAGCGGATGTGCCTTCTCGCCCTTAACATCAACCTTCTCAGAAATCAAAAAGGTGACGCCATAGTTCTGCTCACAGAACTCTTGGATCTTTTCATTAACATCAAATTCCTGACCACCGAAGTTGTCTGAAGGAAAACCAATCACAACCAGTTTATCGCCATACTGCTTGTGCAGCTCCTGCAATTCCTTGTATTGCTTAGTAAAACCACATTTCGAAGCCGTATTCACAATCAGTAGCTCTTTTCCTTTAAAATCCGCTAAAGACACTTTCTTTCCATCAATGGTATTGAAGGAATAATCATATACACTCGGCTGTTGAAATAACATGGTGTACAACAAAATCATTTTTACTAGCATGACGTTTTAATTAAATTCAACATTCAATTCTCTATTGACAATGAAATGGAATATTTCCTCAATAGGGTTCTTTAATATCTTTCCTATGCGTACTCCATGCAAATTACATACCTCTCTGAGGTGAAGATCGAAATGATAAGCAATTCCCCCAACAAAATGACATTCATATTCCCAAAACTCAGGGTAAGTCATCACATTCGTACGGACAAACTCATCAAAACCATTGCGAAGCAAGTTGTCAATATAAGGATGTGTCCTATTTGCAGCCATAAATTCAGCGAAAGAAGCTAAATAGGCATTCGGACGATCCCGTTGATAAACATTTTTAATGATAATATCTTTTGTAATCGGATGTGCCTCTTTGAAAATGCGCATCAAATCTCGGGGCATCTGCTCATACAGGTATGCTGTAATCAACTGCTTACCAAACCAAGCACCTGACCCCTCATCCCCCAGCACATATCCAATCCCATGTACCCCTTGCTCCAACGTATCGCCATTGTAGAAACTGATATCCGAGCCGGTCCCTATATTACAGATCAAGCCTTGATTATTACCGAAAGTCGCGTAGGCAGAACCCACCAAATCACTTTCCACAGATATAAAAGAATTAGGAAAAATCTCCGTTAATGCATTGGAAACCAACTCTCGGCGATCCGGTGTTGTACAACCGGCGCCAAAAAAGTAAACCTCATTGATTTCTTTGATATAGGGAATAATTTCTTGGACCTGACCAAGAACGGACGCAATCTCCTTCTCGTTTACAAAAAATGGATTTAGGCCTTTGGTACGAAATCGTAAGGGTTTACTATCGGGAAGATGCAACATCCAATCTGATCGTGATGAACCACTATCTGCAACTAAAATCATATATTACGTAATTTCATCTCTTCCAAATATACAAATTTCGAATAATCAACGAAAATTGCCCCTCCTAATCCCAACAAATCATTCATCTTTCCATTGAACAACAAACAAGGATAGAAGTTTTTTGTTGCCCTAAACAATTTCAGAAAAAGATCCCTTCCCTACCTTGTAATATTCTCGTGAAACAAGCGATTCTGATGGCCAACACTTTTCTATTCCGCCCAATTAGCTATATTTAGTTTTAAATAACAAAAAACCTCTAATTATGAAACATCTGAAAACTTCCCTATGGCTTTTACTTCTGCTTGTTGGGATGTCGGTGCAATCTCGCGCACAACAGATCAGCTCGCCTAAAACACATTTCGGCTTCGAAATCGGCGATGATTATCAACTTGCAAACTTTGAACAGACGGAAAAATATTTTAAGAAACTGAGTGAGCAGTCAGACCGTGTTATCTACCAGCCAATCGGTAAAACGGAAGAAGGACGCGAACAATGTATGCTCATTATCAGTTCTCCTGAAAACCTAAAAGACTTAGAAAAGTACAAGCAAATATCATCACAGCTCGCTCGCGCAGAGATTACGGAGCAGGAAGCCCGCAACTTATCCAAAGAAGGAAAGAGTGTGGTATGGATCGACGGTGGTCTGCACTCCACCGAAGTGGTGGGTATGCACCAACTTATACAAACGGCCTACCTCTTAGCTTCAGCGACCGACGCCGAGACAGAACATATCCTGCAGAACAGCATCATCCTGCTGGTTCATGCAAACCCAGACGGACAAGACCTTGTTTCCAATTGGTATATGCGCGAAAAGGAAGCAACAAAAAGATCGACAAGCTTAGTGCCGGTTCTATATCAGAAATACGCGGGACACGATAATAACCGCGATTTCTTTATGTTGAACCTAAAGGAAAGTCAAAATATGGCTCGCCAACTCTTCGTTGAGTGGGTTCCTCAGATAATGTACAACCATCACCAAACAGCACCTGCAGGTGCCGTAGTTGCCGGTGCCCCTTATCGCGATCCGTTCAATTATGTATTCGACCCACTTCTGATGTCGGGTATCGATGCCTTAGGTGCCGCTATGTCTTCCCGCCTAAATGCAGAAAACAAGCCTGGCTATACCGCCAAAGGTGGCTCGGTATTTTCCACTTGGTACAATGGTGGATTGAGAACAACGACCTATTTCCACAATATGATCGGTCTACTAACAGAAATCATCGGAAACCCGACGCCCTATGACATCCCATTGGTTCCATCGCGCTTGATTCCTTCAAGTAATACACAAAATCCAGTGCTGCCCCAACGTTGGCATTTCAGACAGTCCATCGACTACTCGATCTCCTTGAATTACGCCGTATTGGGTTATGCAGCGAGATACCGAGATGAGGTACTCTACAATATTTATCGCATGGGGCGCAACTCGATCGAAAAGGGCAACAAAGACACCTGGTCCCTATCGACTAGCAAAGTCGCGATTGTTGAACAGGCCGTTCAGAATGCGCGGAAAGCAAATCCAAATGAACGCTTTCCGGACGCCAATTTGGTAAATAAGCTATACGAAGACAAAGCACTTCGCGATCCTAGAGCATACGTTATCCCGGCCAACCAAGCTGACTTTAATACTGCCGTTAAATTCTTAAATGCATTAATTGGCAACGGTATCGAAGTGATGAAAGCAACAGCCGACTTTACAGCTGCCGGCAAATCATACCCGGAAGGCTCTTATATCGTCAAAACCAATCAGGCCTTCCGTCCGCATATCCTTGATATGTTCGAACCACAGGATCACCCGGATGATTTTGAATATCCTGGAGGCCCTCCTATTCCACCCTATGATGCCGCAGGATGGACATTGGCCTATATTATGAACGTCAAGTTCGACCGCTTCCTCGATGATATCAGCGGACCTTTTCAAAAACTTCCAATCGGTGAGCAAATCATCTTAGAAAAGAATGCATCAGCGAAAAGCAAGTTCTTAAGCCTGCCAGCAGCAAACAACGATAGCTATCAAATTGTCAACTCGTTATTGAACAATAAACAAAAGGTTTGGCGAGATCAAGACAATGGAAATTTCTATATCGCAAATACAAACAATTTATCACTAAACATCCCGAGCACCGCAGTAAACGCGATCCCAAAAAGCGCCAAAGCCTTAAAAGCTTTGCGTATCGCTTTATGGGACAGCTATGGCGGCAGTATGCCATCAGGATGGATCAGGTTCCTCATGGAACAATTCGATTATAACGCAACGGTGGTCTTCCCGCCGGATATCGATAAAGGTAATCTTAATGATAAATTCGACGTTATCATCTTACCGGGCGGTTCCATCCCACGCCTGCAAAGCGGTGCCGGATTAGGCTATGGGCCAAACTTCAATAACGCCGCACCTGAAAATATCCCTTCGCCATACCGTGAAAGATGGGGCCGATTGACGGCTGAGAAATCCATACCTGTCCTGCGCGACTTTATGGAAAAAGGTGGAACAATCGTATCCATTGGCAACAGCTTTGATATCGCGAAACACTTCAATTTGGGAATAACAGATGCACTCGTCGATGCAGATAATAAACCACTCAGACGAGAGGATTTCTATACTCCAGGCTCCGTGCTCCAAGCAAAAGTTGCAACGAATCTCCCCGACACTTGGGGATACGACGAGGATATCGACGTTTACTACAGCAACTCAGCACTATTCAAAATCAACGACCAACAAATAAAACCGCTAATCTGGTTTGATAGCGACCAAGTCCTGAAGAGCGGTTGGTCATGGGGCGAAAAGTATCTAAAAGATGCCGTCCTAGCCTTCGACGCCAAAATCGGAAAAGGAAAACTCGTATGCTTCGGCAACGATATCACCTTCCGCGCACAAACCCACGGAACATTTAAGTTTTTGTTTAATCAATTGTATTAGATGTGAGATATTAGAGCGTTGTTGCCTATTTTACTGAATCTTATTTTAAAACAGGAAGGGATTTTTGTTTTGAACTATGAACGGAAGGAAAGGTTGTTTTGAACCAGGAAAGGAAGGATTTGAGGATTGACAGGATCGGGTAGAAACTTATTTGCATTCTGCCAGATCTTGATAATCCTTGCATCCTTCCTTTCTTGGTTCAAGACAATACGAACCTTCGTTTACTCAAAACCCTTGTAAAGCCGTTTAATAACCCATTCACTCCCCTTTCATAACCGCTCCGAAAGGGCTATGATATGGGAGTGAATGAGGAGTGATTAAGCTATGAATAAAATGTCTCTGAACCAAGAAAGGAAGGATGCAAGGATTGGCAGGACTTGGTCTAATATCTAACATCTATTGTCTAATGTCTGTTTTGAACCAAGAAAGGAAGGATGCAAGGATGAACAGGATCAGGTCTAATATCTAACATCTATTGTCTAATGTCTGTTTTGAACCAGGAAAGGAAGGATGCAAGGATTGGCAGGATCTGGTCTAATATCTAACATCTATTGTCCAATGTCTGTTTTGAACCAAGAAAGGAAAGATGCAAGGATGAACAGGATCAGCGGTCTCAGGTAATATTGGAGACGTTTAGTGAAACGTCTCTATGCATTGGCGTCCTATTTATTAGTGACGAATACATTGATCCTGCCATTCCTTAAATCCTTCCTTTCCTGGTTCAGACTAGATATTAGACAACAGACAACAGACATTAGACCCGATCCTGCCAATCCTTAAATCCTTCCTTTCATGGTTCAAAACAAACTCTCCTTCCTTTCCTTCATTTCAAAACAAACTTTTCTCAAAAAATAAACTACAAAAAGGGCGCCTACTGGGGCGCCCTACATTTCTAATATCTAAAATCTGATGTCTAATATCTAAACAATACTAACTACTACTCTCCCATTGCTGCTTCGATCAGCTCGCCGTAAAATGCGGTTTCTGTTCTTCCAGATGCGCGGACTTGTTGAGGGATAAAGGATTGTGCCGTTTGGCCTGGTACGGTATTGATTTCGATGAAGAAGAATTTATCCGTATTGTTTTCAATAAAGAAGTCGATACGAACCATTCCTTTACAATTTAGGCGGATATAGATTTCTTTGATTAATCGATCTGCGCGTTCTTTTTGTTCCGTATTTAAGTCGGCTGGTGTAATTTCCTCCGTTAAGCCTGGGGTATATTTAGCTTCGTAATCGAAGAATTCTCGTGTTGTTCTCACTTCGGTGGCCGGCAATACCTGCAGTTCACCTTTGGCATCGCGGTAGATTCCTTGGGAGAATTCCCTTCCGGTTACAAACTCTTCCACCAATACCTGGTAGCCTGTGTTTTCCGCGTCGTAAGCATTGTCGAGTGCCTGCTTCAGCGCGCTCCATTCGGAGACTTTGCTCATGCCGATGCTGCTGCCGCCGGCATTCGGTTTAACAAAAATGGGTAAGCTCAGTTTTTCTGTTACCATATCGACGGAAACTGGACGGTGCTCTTTGAACAACAACACGGACTTCGCGACATTGAGCTCTGGAATATCTTGTACTATTGCTTTAGTATAGCCTTTATTCATTGTTAAAGCCGATGTTAGAGCTGTACAAGATGTATATGGCAGGCCGATCATGTCGAAATATCCTTGCAAGCGGCCATCTTCTCCTGGTACACCGTGAATAATGATAAAGGCGACGTCGAACGTGACTTTATTGCCAGCAAGTTCCAGCGAAAAATCCTGTCGATCGATCTCATGTTTCGCCCCTTGCTCATCCTCATAAAACCAGCTATCTAAAGAGATAGTAATGGGATATACATCATATTTGTCCTTATCGATTTGACTATATACGAAGGCGGCACTTTTAAATGAAACCTCGGCTTCACCAGTATATCCACCTTTTACTAAAGCAACTTTTGTTTTCATAATATATTATCAAGAAGCAAATATAATTTGAGATACGAGGAAAAACGAATATTTTTGCCTTAATTATCGATGATATTTCCCGGGATTCTGAAAAGTGGAATTAATATTGTGATAGCAAAACATTTAAAGCAACAGATTGATGTCTAAATTCTTTTTATACTTAAGGACGAGTACGTTTCGAAAAAACTTAATTGCCGCGTTGATTTTTATTGTCGTTCTTTTTGTGGTCGTTTATTTCGGATTGAAAATATACACTAAACATGGAGATTCTCAAGAAGTTCCTGTTTTAAAGGGATTGCATATTAATGAGGCCTTGAAGATTTTGGACAATGCAGGGTTGGAATATGAGGTTGACTCGATCTATCAGATGGATGCTAAACCAGGCTTAGTAATCGATCAGGATCCGGACCCTAAATCCCATGTTAAGGGTGGTAGAACCATCTATTTGACGATCATTACGCAGTCTGCGCCAGAAATTGCATTCCCAGAGATTGTTGACAAGACATTTATTGAAGCATCTGCCATTTTGAAGAATCACTCTTTAAAAATCGCAGACACCACATATATCAACGATATCGCTCGTGATGTCGTTTTAGAGGTTAAATTCTCAGGTCAGGTTATCCAACCGGGACGTATGGTTCCAAAGGGATCAAGAATCAGTTTGGTATTAGGAAATGGACGTGGAGATTCTGAAGTTGATATCCCTAATCTTGTTGGACAGTCCGTAGAAGAAGCGAAATTCGCATTGGCAGGTTTAGGATTAACATTAGGATCAATCTCCTTCTCTGATAACTCCCGCGACACGTTAAATGCGCGTATTGTGAGTCAAAGTCCCGACACCAGCACACATGTAATCTCCATTGGAAGTGCAGTCCACGTGACCTTGGCGATGCCAACGGCTGCACCAGCAACTCCTGTGAATCCTACAACGCCTCAAAACTAAGAACATGGCAGAGAACAGAAAGAAGAATAGCGCCTTTAAGGTTATATTGATTATTATTTTAGTGGTTGGCCTTGCTGTAGCATGGATTGGCTATCAGGCATTCATGGCACCGAGCATAGCAACCTCTGAAGAGTACTTTTATGTACATACCGACGAGCCCTATGAAAGCGTAATTAAACGTATTGAGGATGAGGGTATTGTTAAGAACCCGAGCTACTTCAACTATGTAGCGAAAGCAATGGATTTGCAGACTGGAATCAAGCCGGGTCGATACAAACTTTCGAAAGATTTGAGCAATCGTCGTTTTATCGGTAATCTACGTGGTGGTTATCAGGAGGCGGTTCCCTTCCGTTTTCAGAACTTGCGCTTAAAAGAGAATTTCGCAGGTGCTTTGGGTAAAAACTTTGAAGCCGATTCAACGACGTTCTTAAATCTGTTGAACAATGAGGCTTTAGCTGAGAAGTACGGATTTAATAAGGATAACTTCTTCTCGATGTTCATTCCGAACACGTATGAGATTTATTGGAACACGAAACCAGAAGAGATCATCGACCGTTTTTCGAAAGAATATGCAAAATTTTGGAATGCTGACCGCAAGGCGAAGGCTGCAGCATTGAATATGACGCCTGAAGAGGTTAGTGTATTAGCGTCAATTGTTAAAGGAGAAGCATTACACGTGGATGAAATGCCAGAGATTGCCGGCTTATACATTAATCGTTTGAAGCGTGGTATGTTATTACAGGCTGACCCTACCGTAATTTTTGCGAACAATGATTTTACGATTCGACGAGTTTTAAATCGCCATTTAACCATTGATAATCCCTATAATACATACCGTTATAAAGGATTGCCTCCGGGGCCGATTATGATGCCAAGTATTGCTTCCATCGATGCTGTATTAAATTATAATCAGCATGAGTACATTTATATGTGTGCAAAGGATGATTTCTCGGGTTACCACAATTTTGCGAAGACCGTTGCTGAGCATCAAGTTAATGCTAGGAAGTTTCAGCAGGCGCTTGACGCAAGAAATATCAAGAAATAATTATGTTTTCCTATAAACATCAAGTCCGCGTCCGTTATGCCGAAACGGACAATATGGGCTATGTATATTACGGCAACTATGCTGCTTACTACGAGGTAGCACGTACCGAAATGTTGCGTAGCACTGGTATCTCCTATAAGGAGCTAGAGGATATGGGCGTGATGCTACCGGTCATTGAGTTGCATTGCCAATATATTAAAGCCGCAAAGTATGATGATTTAATCACTATAAATATTTATATTAGGGAAAAGCCAGGTATTAGGATTAAATTTGAGTATGAGCTATTTAACGAAGAGGGCGAGTTACTAAATACGGGTTCTACGCAGCTTGTTTTTGTGGACATGGAACGTAATAGACCGTGTAGACCTCCGGCGATATTTCAAGAGAAAATGGCTCCATTTTTTGGAGAATAAATGAAAAAAGTACATCAGACACTTCTTCACTTACAGCCTTATGATCGATTGATTGAATGGTCGAAGAGTGCCACCCTACCGGGATTTGGCAAGTTGCCATTATACACGGTCTTTGTATTCTTTTTCCAGGAGATTTCTCGCGAGTCGATTATCAATAAAGCGTCATCCTTAGCCTATAACTTTATGTTGGCTATTTTTCCAGGTATCATCTTCCTTTTCACGTTAATTCCGTACATCCCTATCGATAATTTCCAAGAGCAGCTGATGGATCTTATACAGCTTGCTTTGCCAGATAATGCGTACCAAGTTTTAGAAAATACATTGAAGGATATTATTATCCGTCAAAACGGAGGATTATTGTCGGCCGGTTTTGTGCTTTGTACATTCTTTGCGACGAATGGTATGACCACTTTGATGATGACCTTCAACAAGTCTTCCCTGTCGAAGGAGTCCAGAACATGGTTTCAGCGTCGTATCGTTGCGCTGGTACTCTCATTTTCCATTGTTTTCGCATTAATCTGTGGGATTGTTTTGTACATGGGATCCAATTTTTTAATCAATTACTTGAAAACACATATTGATTATGACCTTTCGTGGTTTTGGTCGTTCCTAATCAAGACCGCACAATGGCTTATTTTATTTTCGATATACTTTTTCACCGTAAGCCTAATCTATAAATTTGGGCCTTCCTCATCACGTTGGAAACTCTTTACCCCGGGTGCGACATTGGCGACCCTACTGGCAATGTTGTCGTTTTCATTATTTACTTTTTATATTAATAATTTCGGTGCATATAATAAGTTATACGGTTCCATTGGAACCCTTATTGTGGTGATGATTTGGATGTATATGAATGCGCTGATATTGATTATCGGGTATGAATTGAATGCGAGCATTGCACTTTCAAAACAAAGTATTAAAATTGTAAAACCAAGAGTTTACAATTCTTTTAAAGCAAACCAAGCTGAATAGGGCAAACCACTGTTTTTGTGTACAATTAGCTTAGAAACACAATGCAACAAGAGGACAAATATCTAGTCGATAGGACAAAGCGAAACAAGAGTATTCGAAATATCTTGTTGTTGTCTACTATTGGCCTTTTTGTAGCATTCCTAATTTTCTTTATATCTTCTTTTATTCAATATCGGTCTATTCAATCCAGAATTGAGCGAATCTATAGCAGCATCAATACGGACCAAACCAGCTTTGTAACGCTCCTGACGAAATTCAACGACGCCGAAAATCACTTCCGCCAATATTCGCTCAACTACGACAGTACCGATTTCCTGGAATATAATAAGAACCTCATGCTATTGAGAGCCTCGGTTGACTCCTTGCGAAAGGTCCGAGAGGTAGAGGAAATTGTTGACCAAAAATACCGCAGTGACTCGATCGATTATTCGAGACTTCTGCCCATGTATATTGACCTCGCAGCCAATATCGATTCGCTTATGCAATCTGCGCGAACCTTGGACGAGTTCCACCGCACGGCAATAAACAACTCGATGTTCAATCTGCCACAGGAGAATTCTATCGCCAATTCGGATCTCAGCCGATCGACACCGAGTGTTATCATCAATCGCAAACCCTTGCTGCAACGCATATTCCAACCCAAGCGTGACACCCTAACTTTAGGAAGCGATCTGCTGTCTCAGGATACGCGCAACATGCTCCATCAGAGTTTTTCGAGAATCCGTTCGGAGTCTGACGCGCGAGCACAGGGCAAGCTGGATGAAATCAAACTGCAACTCACGGATCTGCGCCAGAAGGAGCGATTGATGCTCGCCGACAACTTCACCTTGCTCCATAAAACCAATCAGCAAATCCGATTCGTCTATGATCAACGGATAAAATTCCAGCGAGAGAAGTCTGACCAGGAGTTGAACGTGCTTTTGGCAAATACCGACACCTTTAAATGGCAAATTATTGTTTCCTTGACTTTTGTGTTTATCGTTATCTGTATTTTAGTGTATTACCAGTTCTTCACAAACTATTATGAGCAGATGCTGATGGACGAAAAAATTTATGCTTCTAAACTTGCCGAGCAGAAAACTGATATCCTCGCTGAGATAACGCATGAAATCCGCACACCTATTAACTCGATGATAGGAATTGTCGACTTGTTGCGAAGTCGGAACGACCTCTATCAACCGAAGGACATTCTCTTGCTAGAGACGGCATATTCGAATATTACGGCGACATCGAAAACCATCAACGATATTCTTAATCTGAGCAAGATCGACAAACATGATACCCTGGAGCCGAGTCATTTTGACTTCCATGATATGTTGTTGGAAATCCTCGACAATTATAGGAATCAGGCGAGTCTTAAAAAGATCACCTTAAACCACTCGTTAGACGAGAGCAAACCGACTATTATCTTTACGGATGAGCTAAAGGTACGTCAAGTGGTGAGCAATTTAGTTAGTAATGCGATCAAGTATTCCTCTCAGGGAACAGTTACGACCAAGATGTATGTGAACAATCATAGCAATTTGGTTATTAAGGTATCCGATGAGGGAAATGGGATTCCTGAGAACCTCAAAAAGAACATCTTCAAGAAATATTATACAGAGAATAAGACGAATAAGGTTGAAGGTGGCGTTGGATTGGGGCTTTACATCACAAAAAATATTGTTACCCTATTAAAGGGCAAGATTTCCTTTCAGTCTAGAGCCAATCAGGGAACTACTTTTACGGTAGAAATTCCTATTCCACGCCCAAAATTCCGCCGTAAGAATACCCTTAATATTCATCAAGTTAGGGATCTTCCGAAGAATCTTTCTTGGCTAATTGTAGATGATAATGCTTTAAATTTGCTCTATCTGAAGCAGTTTTTCTTGTTACACGAGCAGGTTTACACAGCTACCAACGGTCTGGAAGCGCTGAACTTAATGGAAACAAAAGCCGTTGATGTCATTGTTACGGATATTAATATGCCAGTGATGACCGGAGACGAACTGCTGGTTAAGGTTCGTCAAAACCCTGCCTACGAGCGCGTTAAAATAATCGCCACATCCTCTGATAATGAACAAGTTAAGAAGCAGGAAGGAATCAGACGGATGAAATTTGATGGCATCCTAATCAAGCCATTCAATGAAAAGAAGCTAACGGAGGTAATCTTAAAAACCCTATATCCGATCTTTGAAGACTCGGATGAAATCCAGCAAGAGGGATAGCAAATAATTTTTTTTCTTCTAATCTCTTGTAAATAAAAGTTTTTCGTATCTTTGCAGTCCCTACATCGTAGGGAAAAGGAGATAATTAATTAATGGCAAAAAAACAAGAAGCAGAAAAAGAGTTAGCGGCGAAAAACGCAGAGCTACAAGGTGCTGACACAAAAGTTGTGAAAGACACTGAAAAGATTGAGTCTGAAGCAGATTCAAATTTAATCGATGAGATTAAATCTAACACTTGGAGTACTCCATCAGGAGACTTCGACTGGGATCTTGATGAGAAAGCTTTCGGTAATTATAGCGAAGCTGAGCGCGTTAAATTGGAAGAGCAATACGCTGGAACATTTAACCAAATTAATCAAGGTGAAATTATTGAAGGTATCGTTGTATCTATCAATAACAAAGATGTTGTATTGAACATCGGTTTCAAATCAGACGGTCTTGTAGCATTATCTGAGTTCCGTGACTTACCTGACTTAAAAGTTGGTGATACGGTTGACGTATTTGTTGAATCGCAAGAGGATGCAAACGGTCAGTTAGTATTATCACGCAAACGTGCTAAAACACAAAAATCTTGGGAAGAAATCAATGCTGCATTGGAAAACGATGCAATTATCGATGGTTTTGTTAAATCGCGTACTAAAGGTGGTTTAATCGTTGATATCAAAGGTGTTGAGGCATTCTTACCAGGTTCTCAAATCGACATCAAACCTATCCGTGACTACGACGTATATGTTGGTAAAACAATGGAATTCAAAGTTGTTAAAATCAACCATGAGTTCAAAAACGTAGTTGTTTCTCATAAAGTATTGATCGAAGACGATTTAGAAAACCAAAAATCAGAGATCGTTGCTAAATTAGAAAAAGGTCAAGTATTAGAAGGTACTGTTAAAAATATCACTGACTTCGGTGTGTTCATCGACTTAGGTGGTGTTGACGGTTTACTTCACATTACTGATATCTCTTGGGGCCGTATCGAGCATCCAAAAGAGGTGTTAGCATTAGACCAAACTATCAACGTTGTAGTATTAGACTTCGACGACGAGAAAAAACGTATCGCATTAGGTTTAAAACAATTATCAGAGCACCCTTGGGAATCTCTAGATACAGGTTTAGAAATTGGTTCTAAAGTAAAAGGTAAAATCGTAACAGTTGCTGATTACGGTGCTTTCTTAGAAATCATCCCTGGTGTTGAAGGTTTAATCCACGTATCTGAAATGTCATGGTCTCAAAACTTACGTTCTCCACAAGAGTTCTTAAAAGTAGGTGATGAAATCGAAGCTGTTATCTTAACTCTAGATCGCGAAGAGCGTAAAATGAGCTTAGGTATCAAACAATTGACTCCAGATCCTTGGCAAAACATCACTGAACGTTACCCAGTAGGTTCAAAACAATCAGCAGTTGTTAAGAACATGACTAACTTCGGTGTATTCGTAGAATTAGAAGACGGAATCGACGGATTAATTCACATTTCTGACCTTTCATGGTCTAAGAAAGTAAACCACCCTAACGAATTCACTAAAGTTGGTGAGCGTTTAGACGTAGTGGTTTTAGAATTAGACGAAGAAAACCGCAAACTTTCTTTAGGTCACAAACAATTAGAAGAAAACCCTTGGGATACTTTCGAAACAATCTTCACTGAAGGTTCAGTTCACGAAGGTACAGTTATCAAAGTTGGTGACAAAGGTGATATCGTAGCTTTACAATACGGTGTTGAAGGCTTCTGCCCTAACAAACACTCTGTAAAAGAAGACGGTTCTTCATTGAAAGTTGACGAAGTTGCTGAATTCAAAATCATCGAATTCAACAAAGAAAACAAACGTTTAGTTATCTCTCACTCTCGTATTTGGGAAGATGCTAAAGCTGAAGCTCGTATCGAAGAGTTCAACGCTCGTAAGAAAGAAGCTAAAGCTGCATCATCTGCAGTAAGAAAAGTGAAAGACAATGTTGAAAAATCAACATTAGGAGATCTTGACGTTTTAGCTCAATTAAAAGAGCAAATGGAAGACAACGAAAAGAAATCTAAATAATTAGATTTTTCGAAATAACTTCTAAAGAGGCTGTCTAAAAAGG
>NZ_DKLH01000011.1:0-34502 GCF_002455685.1 Sphingobacterium sp. UBA6645 | reverse complement strand
TCTAAAATCTAATGTCTAAACTCTAACATCTACCTAGAATAGCGGAATTGTTGTTTATCCATCATTCCCATTTGAGATTTCATCATTTTGATCTGCTCTTCAAGGAGTTTGTTTTTATCTGCTTTTTTCGCTTCGGCAAGAAGTTTTTCGGCTTCGCGTTTATTGCGTTTTGCCATGGCAATACCTGCTAAGCTTAACTTCGCGAGTGCCACGTTGTGATCCATATGAAGTCCCATCGAAAGGGCTTTCTTGAAGTATTTTTCCGATTGTAATGGTGCGCGTTGCGACTCGATCAATCCTAATAACATGTGGTAGTAACCATGTTGAGCAGAGATAAGCTCTTTTTCATAGTTGTTGATCTTTTTCAACCATGCTTCTGCTTTGTCCATGCGTTCTTTTCTTAGGAACCATTGTGCTAGTAACATCTTCTCGTTGAAGAATACGGTCACCCAAGCAAGGATTGTTATCAAAATGGCTAGAATTCCCCAACCCCATTGGCCAATCCAAAACAACGCCACCGTGCCGATCACCAATAAACTACAAATTATAATTCGAACAATATTTGACATAATTATACATTATACTGTAAGTTTGCAAATATCCGTTAATTTGCTGTCTCTTACAAATGTCGACGGTAAAAATTCGAAATAATAACAGTAAAACATGTCAGAACGTTTTGATTCCACTTGGGACCCAATCTTAAAACCACTCTTTGCAACAGAAAAGATGAAAGCCTTGTCGGCTTTTGTGCAAAATGAGCGTTCCTTGCATAAGGTCTTCCCTCCGAACGAATTGGTCTTTAATGCTTTCAAATTGACTCCCCTTTCAAACGTTAAAGTGGTGATTCTGGGACAGGATCCTTATCACAATGATGGACAAGCACATGGTTTGTCGTTCTCCGTGCCGAAAGGCATGGCTCTTCCGCCTTCCCTAAAGAATATCTATACGGAATTGGTCACTGATATCCCGGGTTTCACCTATCCGAATCATGGTGATTTAACCAAATGGGCAGAGCAGGGTGTTTTATTGTTAAATGCCACCCTAACGGTTCGTGCGCATGAAGCAGCATCGCATCAGAAGCGTGGCTGGGAGCAATTTACAGATTCGATTATCAAAGAGATATCGGATAAAAAAGAACATGTGGTGTTTATGCTGTGGGGGAGCTATGCGATTAAGAAATCAGCATTAATCGATGCTAACAAGCATTTGATTCTAACAGCGGTGCATCCATCACCCTTGTCAGTGTATCGTGGCTTTTTTGGGAGTGCCCATTTCTCGCAGGCCAATGAGTTTTTAAAGCATCATCAGCTAGAACCTATCGACTGGCAAGTCTAAGCGTATCTTTCTTGTAGATTTTTAAATTTGAATTCCTCTAGCGGAAGTTGCTGAAGGTGCTTGATGCGGATTTTGCGCCCGTGTTGGGTAATGTGAGTGAAGAGGAGATGACTATCATAGGATATTTCCCACTCCTCCGATAAGCGGATAGGTTCTGTCGATTCACCTAATACCACATATTCTAATTCGCCTTGCGTAGTATAGCGACTTATTTCAACATTGAAGTCGTTGCGCTGGTTGAGATAGTACCAGGCGCCATCACCGACGCCTCCTAAGTACTTAGCGTGTTTTGGGACGGTGATTGGTTTTGAACCGAACGCCATTGCGCCGATTATCAAGTCGGTCGGCAGTTGATTTGCTTTATTTCGGAATACATTATCACCCAATTGTTTCAATAGGAATCCGAAGGATTGCCATCTATTCATGCGGAAGCTTTGCAGACCGTCTGTGGGTGAGTAACTATAAACAATGCGGTCTTTGTTTGCGTTGACAACATTGCTTATAGGACTAGCTTTGATAGTTTCCGGCAGGTTGATCCCGTGCCAATAATGGTATTTATCAGACGCTTTCATCAACATTCGCGTGATGAAGCGCGAGCAGTTGTTGTTGTTTTTGGCGACCGCGCCGTAGGGGTATGTGCCTTGTTCGACGCAATAATCCCCATAAGCCTTGGCTTGGTGAAAGTCGATGTCACTGACGATGTTGAAGAATAGGCGGCCTTCTCCGTACATGGCGGGCTTCATATCTTCAAAATATTCGACGATCTGATCGATGTTTTTAATCTTATTGCGTTCGACAACAGCTTTGAGTTGAATGTTGAGTTTAGGGTCTGAGTCTTTCGATCTTGCACGTCCATAACCGCGAGGAGTGATATAACGACCAAAGTCGTAAAACAACATCTCGCCCGAGTGATGGTCAACAATGACCACACCGGTATGCCCAACTTTGAAGTTTAGATTTTTGACCAAGCCGATTTTCTTGAAAAACATCATCCATTTTTCATCTCCTCGGATGGTCGCATCGGGCCAAGTTAATATAATAGCAAAATCTTTGTAACTCATTCGTTCGCTAGTATTCCAATGGCACGATAGGCTCTTTTTTACTGGTAGACATAATCATCATGGTTTGAAACGTCTTAACGAAAGGGATTTTTGAAATCTTTTCCATGATAACGGCTTCATATGCCTTGATATCTTTAACATACACCTTCAACATGAAATCGCAGTTACCTGTCACGTGGTGACATTCAGTAACCTCAGGAATAGCACGTACTGCTTCTACAAACTCAGGGATCGCATTATGGGTATGAAAGTCTAAGGATATCTGTATAAATGATTTGATGCCTAAGCCTAGCTTTTCCTCATCGACAAACGCATGATAACTCTTTATGAATCCGGAGTTTTCAAGCTTTCTTACGCGTTCTAGGGTAGGGGCTGGCGACAGTCCAATATTGGTTGCTAGTTGCAAATTGGTAATCCTACCATTCTCTTGTAATAGCTTCAGAATTTTTAGATCCGTTTTGTCTGGTTGGTACGACATAGGCTTTTCAAATTTGTATTAGAAAGATAAATGTACAAAATTAAATTTGGTTTATTTGGCAAATTGTTTTTTTAACGATTATAAGCATTACTGCAATAGATTTCTCTTATACACGACGGTTGTTGATATTGTTTTTAATTATATTAATCACGTCATTGTCATAATATTTTTGGTAAAAATGCTTTAGGGGCAAAATAAATGATATTTGTCATTTTTTTTCTATGAATGTGCGTTGTGAGCGTAGAAAGTCTACTGTTTTATGCTTTTTTAGTCGTAACTTTGCCATTCAAAACATGGGGGCAAAAGCCTCGATAATTAAGTGAAAGCGATATGAGCACCAAAGACGACGATTTATTAAAAGAGTTAGAGCTCGAAGAATATAAGTACGGATTTACGACGGATATCGAGATGGATATTGCGCCAAAAGGGCTCAATGAAGATACCGTTCGTTTAATCTCAGCAAAGAAGAATGAACCTGAATGGCTATTGGAATGGAGATTGAAAGCATTTCGTCATTTCCAAACTATGAAAATGCCTACTTGGCAAAACTTTGAGAATCCTGAAGTAGACTTCCAAGATCTTTCCTACTATGCTGCACCGAAGCCTAAAAAGCAATTGGAGAGTATGGATGAGGTGGATCCGGAGTTATTAGCAACTTTCGAGAAGCTTGGGATTCCATTGGATGAGCAGAAGATTTTAGCAGGTGTGGTTGCTGTAGATGCTGTGTTTGACTCGGTATCTGTAAAAACTACGTTCCGTGAGAAGTTGAAAGAGAAAGGCGTTATTTTCTGTTCATTTGGAGAAGCTGTTCAAGAGCATCCTGAATTAGTAAAAGAATACTTAGGTACTGTGGTTCCACAGACTGATAATATTTATGCAGCGTTGAACTCAGCGGTATTTTCCGACGGATCTTTCGTGTATATCCCTAAAGGGGTACACTGTCCGATGGAGCTATCGACTTATTTCCGTATCAATGCGCAAAACACCGGACAATTCGAACGTA
Organism: Sphingobacterium sp. UBA6645; assembly: GCF_002455685.1. NCBI lineage: Bacteria > Pseudomonadati > Bacteroidota > Sphingobacteriia > Sphingobacteriales > Sphingobacteriaceae > Sphingobacterium > Sphingobacterium sp. UBA6645. The sequence continues at coordinate 30,625 of NZ_DKLH01000011.1, read as the reverse complement.
CATTAATCATCGCCGATGAGGATTCGTATGTTTCGTATTTGGAAGGATGTACAGCACCTATGCGTGATGAAAATCAATTACACGCTGCTGTTGTAGAATTAATCGCTCTTCGCAATGCGGAGATTAAATATTCTACGGTTCAGAACTGGTATCCTGGAGACAAGGATGGTAAGGGAGGGATTTACAACTTCGTTACTAAGCGTGGTATCTGTAAAGGCGATCACTCAAAAATCTCTTGGACGCAGGTGGAAACAGGTTCGGCGATTACGTGGAAATATCCTGGTGTGATCCTAAAAGGAGACCACTCTGTAGGCGAATTCTACTCGGTTGCTATGACACGTAACATGCAGGTTGCTGATACCGGTACAAAGATGATTCACTTAGGTAAGAATACACGTTCGAAGATTATTTCGAAAGGTATCTCTGCCGGAAAGAGCCATAACAGCTATAGAGGTTTAGTGAAGATTGGTCCGAACGCGGATAACTCAAGAAACTTTACACAATGTGATAGTTTATTGATCGGTGACCGTTGTGGAGCACACACTTTCCCATATATCGAAAATAAAAACAAAACAGCAACGCTAGAGCACGAGGCTACGACGTCGAAGATTGGCGAGGATCAAGTATTCTACTTAAATCAACGTGGTATTGACTCGGAGAAAGCCGTAGGGTTAATCGTGAATGGTTATGCCAAAGAGGTGTTGAACCAATTACCGATGGAGTTTGCTGTTGAAGCGCAGAAATTACTAGCTATTTCGTTAGAAGGTTCTGTAGGTTAATAAAGTTTTAGAAGTACATGCTTGGGATGTGATATCCCAGTCAAAATACGCAATAGAAAGAATATGTTAAGCATTAAAAATTTGCATGCGTCTGTTGAAGACAAACAAATATTAAAGGGGTTAAACTTAGAGATTAAAGCAGGAGAAGTTCATGCGATCATGGGCCCGAACGGTGCTGGTAAAAGTACCTTAGGGAATGTTCTTGCAGGACGTGATACATACGAAGTAACTGGCGGACAAGTATTGTTAGATGGTGTTGATTTATTAGATCTATCACCGGAAGACCGCGCTCGTGAAGGTCTGTTCTTAGCTTTTCAATATCCTGTTGAAATCCCTGGTGTTTCGAACATCAACTTTCTTAAAACTGCGGTAAACGATATCCGTGAGTACAAAGGACTTCCGCCAATGGAGGCTAAGGAGTTTTTGCAAACGGTTAAGGATAAACAGAAACTTGTTGAGTTCTCAGCGAACTTAGCGAACCGTTCTTTGAACGAAGGTTTCTCCGGTGGTGAGAAAAAGCGTAATGAGATCTTCCAATTAGCGATGTTGAATCCGAAGTTAGCAATCTTGGACGAGACAGATTCAGGTTTGGATATTGACGCATTGCGTATTGTGTCAAATGGCGTTAACCAATTGCGATCGGAAAATAATGCTTTCGTAGTGATTACACACTACCAACGTTTATTGGATTATATCGTTCCGGATTTTGTACACGTGTTGTACGATGGACGTATCGTGAAATCGGGTCCAAAAGAATTGGCTTTAGAGTTAGAAGAAAAAGGTTACGACTGGTTAAAAGAATTAGATACGCAGAACGCCTAACCGGAAGGAATTAAAAAAGAGGTAATGAGCGGATTGATAACAAATAACATGAGCACACTAGTAGCAAACTCCTTATTCCAACAGTTGACTGCAACATTTCAGGAATTGGAAGCTAGCAACGAGTCATCGGCTGTTAAGTCGATCAGACAAGATGCTTTTGCACGCTTTCAAGAACTGGGGTTCCCAACGGTTAAGAACGAGGATTGGAAATATACGAATATCCACAACTTGGTTAACAAGACTTATCTTTTGAATGAGGATGTGGATGTTGCGAATTTAGACTTTGATGCTGCCGATATTCCAGGATTGGATGCACACCGTATTGTATTGGTCAATGGCCAATATGTACTGGCATTCTCTTCGTTGGAAGATGAAATTGGTTTGACTGTAAAGTCTATCGAAGACGCACAGGATGAAGTGAACTTCCAAAAGCATTTCGCACAGCACGCGGATAAAACTGACAGTGCGATGGTGGCTTTGAACACAGCATTACATACATCGGGAGTTTATATTTCGGTAGCTAAGAATAAAGTGGTTTCTAAACCTTTGCACATTGTACATGTTGCAACTGGTGGTAAAGACTTCTTTGCTCAAACAAGAAACTTAATTGTAGTTGAACCCAATGCCGAGATAGAGATCGTTGAGAGCTATATCACAGCAGCAAATTCAGCAAGCAATTTAAACAATGAGGTAACAGAGATTGTAGCGGAAGAGAATGCAAAGATTCAACATTATTACCTGCAGTTAGCAGCTGAGTCTGGCCATTATATCAACCATACAGAGGTTTACCAAGAAAAGCATAGTTTATATAATAACTATAACTGTACTTTCCCAGGCCCGGCATTTGTTCGCAATGATATCAACATTCGTTTGGATGCAGAGCAGGTAGAGTCGCATTTATACGGTATAAACTTGTTAAATAAGAAACAATTTGTAGATAACCATACGATCGTAGATCACATGAAACCTCATTGTGAATCTTACGAATGGTATAAAAATATTCCTCAAGAAGAGGCCACAGCAGTATTTAATGGTAAGATTTTCGTGCGCGAAGATGCACAGAAAACTAATGCCTTCCAGCAGAACAACAACATGTTGATCGGTGAGAAGTCTACCGTATTTACCAAGCCTCAATTAGAGATCTTTGCAGATGATGTAAAATGTTCTCACGGCTGTACCATGGGTCAGTTCGATGACGAAGCATTGTTCTATCTGCGTGCTCGCGGTATTGGGGAAGACTCTGCTCGTATTCTATTAGTACATGCTTTCGCATTTGATGTAACTTCAAAGTTCTCAAATGATACAATTAAGCATTATGTAGAAGAATTAGTAGCCAGAGGATTGGAAAGCTAATAGTAGTGTAGTTTTAGTATAGAAAGCGTTTAGGAGAAATCTTAGACGCTTTTTTTTTATTGCATTTTAGACAAAAGTAATCCGGTACAGAATGTAAAAGGCTTGTTAATTTGAGGGAATATTTTATTTTTGTGCTATGCTAGCATTTAATTATACAACATATGCCTTTAGAGCTTGGACTAAATAACTAGTCTTAAGCATCTCTATTTATTATTTAGTTGTACTCCGCGACTGGAGTTGTATAATCATATCATTTATATTTTATGGAAAAGAAGAATTGGGTTAAAACCTATCTATTTATATGGGCTGGGCAGTTTGTCTCTTTGCTAACGAGTTCGGCAGTTAATTTTGCAGTTGTTATTTGGTTAAGTATCGAGTTCAAGTCAGCGGAGATTTTAGCCTATTCGGCTATCGCTGCTTTATTACCTCAAGCTATTATCGGCCCTTTTGCGGGCGTCTATATTGATCGTTGGAACCGTAAAAAGGTGATGATCTTTGCTGATGCATTTATTGCATTTTGTACCTTCCTGATGACCTTTGTTCTTCGCGAAGGTGCTATCCATCTGGAGTTGGTTTATTTGATCATGGCATTGCGATCGGTGGGGTCTGCTTTTCATTCTCCGGCGATGCAGGCTATCGCTCCTTTACTAGTTCCTGAGGACCAATTATTGCGTGTATCAGGAGTCAATCAAATGTTGCAGTCGATAAGCCAGATCGCCGGACCTGCCATGGGTGCACTGGCAATTGCATCCTTTCCAATCAATAAAGTATTGTATTTGGATATTATTGGGGCGATTCTCGCCATTACTAGTTTATTATTCGTTAGCATTCCGCATGTCAAGACGAAGGTTTCCGGCTCCATACAACAAGTTTGGCGGGACTTAAAACTTGGCTTTTTAGCTATTCATCAAAATAAAGGGCTAAACCGAATGTTCCTCTACTCGATGTTGGCAACGGTGGGGATTATGCCAGTTGCCATCATGTTCCCTTTGTTAACCATCGATCACTTCAAGGGGGCTGAATTTGAAATGAGTGTTGTAGAAATCGTCTGGGGTGTCGGGATGCTGGTCGGCGGGTCCTTGCTATCGGCTTTCAAAGTAGAGATTAGAAAGGTAATCATGGTCAACACGATGCACATGCTGTTGGGATTCACGTTCGTTGTTTCGGGAATTCTTAGCCCGAATCTATTTATTGTGTTTGCTGTACTTACCGGTTTAGGGGGGATGGCGATGTCTATTTTCTCCGCTTCGTTCATGACGATCATACAAGAGGAGATCGCGCCCGACATGTTAGGACGAGTATTCTCCTTGTATTTTAGCTTCGCCATACTGCCAAGTTTGATCGGCTTATTGTTTGCCGGAAACATCGCAGATAACATAGGCGTAGCAAATGCCTTTATTATTGCCGGCATCTTATGCTTCTTAATCGGAGTCGCTTCATTTCTAACGCCTTCATTAATGGCGATCGGTAGAAATAAACCGCAAAATAAAATATAAGCTGTTGATTTTTTGCTGTTTCTCTAAGTGATAATAGGTAAATGATATCTATATCAGCTAATTTTTAGCGTGTTTTAAAATAAAGTTGCATAAAAACGCAAAGTATTAGTTTTTTTTCGTAGAATTGCCTTGACTAAATTACTGATAGCCATATCTATTTTATTCAAAACCTTATTTTAAAACAACTATCAAACATGAAAAGAAGATTTTTACTTACTTTTTTCGGGGTTTGCCTCTATGCTACTTGTTTGATGGCGCAACAAAAAGCAATTACAGGAAAAGTTACTTCGGCTTCGGGCGAAGCGATGAGTAGTGTGACTGTAATCGTGAAAGGAACTACACGCTCTGTACAAACTAATGCAGACGGTTCATTTTCGATTCAAGCGGCGCCAGGCGAAACATTAATATTTAGAGCAATTGGCTCGAGTGGAGCACAGCAAGTCGTTGGCTCTGGAAGTGTTTACAACGTTGAACTCGCTAGCTCTGAGGAGTCTATCGACGAAGTTGTAGTAACAGCACTCGGTATTAAGAAAGAGAAGAAAGCCTTGGGATATGCCGTTCAAGACATCAAAGCAGATGAGTTGATGAAGAACAAGAACCCTAACATGATCAACTCTTTGAATGGTAAGATTGCCGGCTTAAACATCACTAACTCTGGTGGTTCTCCAGGTGCATCAGCATCCATCGTTATTCGTGGAGGTACTTCCTTAGAGCGTGATAACCAACCGTTATTCGTTATTGACGGTATGCCGATGGATAACTCGACCGGTATGGGCGATATGTCCGCATTCGATGGTAATACCAACATCGCGACAACCAACGGTAACCGCGCAATGGATATCAACCCGGAAGATATTGAGTCAATCTCGGTATTGAAAGGACCAACAGCGGCAGCACTTTATGGTATTCGCGCAGCAGCCGGTGCCATCGTAATTACTACGAAAAAAGGTAAAGAAGGAACGGCTACAGTAGGTGTTAATTCGCGTGTTGGAGCAAACTGGGTAAACAAACTACCCGAACTTCAAAAGAAATATAAGTTAGGAACGAATCCTGATGGTAAGTTAATGGACTTGAACACGAACTTATCTTGGGGTGATCCATTTTCATCAGGCGAAACGATCTACAACAACTTGGAAGACTTCTTCGAAACAGGTTATACCTACGATAACAGCTTTAACGTGAGTGGTGCTACTGCAAACAATAATTATTATTTATCGGGGGCACATCTAAAGCAAACCGGTATTGTTCCTACAACAGACTACGGCCGTTATAACTTCCGTTTTAATGGCGAGCAAAAGCTCGGTATTTTCACTTTCGGAGCGAATGCTGCCTATTCACAAAGTCAGACAACAAAAACCCTTACCGGTACTGGTCTGTGGGGTTCAGGAGGTAATGGATACATGGAGTCTATCATTGCATATCCGCAAAGTGTTGATATGCGTGATTACTTAAATGCTGACGGATCGCAAAAGTTTCTATATAGAAGAGGAGATACGCCAGAGGCTATATTGGAAAACAGTATGGACAATCCATATTGGACCATCTATAAAAATCCACAAACCGATAAAACCAATCGTTTCTTAGGAACATTCTATACAAATGCACAGCTGACCGACTGGTTGAACTTTACCTATCGTTTAGGTGTCGATAATTATACATCAACATATCGTTCTTTAGTATCAGCAGGATCTGCAGTAATCAGAGAATATCAAAAAGGTATGTTGTCGCAAAACGTAAGACAATACAATTTCATCACCAACAACTTCTTGTTGAGTGCAAACAAAACTTTTGCAGAAGTGTGGGATGTAAGCTTATTATTAGGAGCGAGCACCGAGGATATCAATTCGAAATCCACTGCAAATAAGGCGCGCAATTTCAAAATTCCTGATTTCTATTCGTTCAACAATGCACCAGATGCAGATCGATTTGTGCTAGACAACAGAACGGAAATTAGAAGGATAGGGGTGTTTGGCGACGTAAAAGTTGGATACAAAAACATGGCATTTGTTGGCATGACCTTAAGAAATGACTGGTCATCGACACTTCCAAAAAAGAACCAATCTTTTATGTATCCTTCTTATAGCGCGAGTTTAGTGTTCACCGAATTATTTGAGAAAAACGATATCTTAAGTTACGGTAAACTTAGAACCTCATGGGCAGAAGTAGGTAAAGATGCTCCGGCTTATCAAACGAATTCTTACTTAGATCCATACGAATTGACTATCGGTGGAGGATATAAGAATTCATGGACCTTAGGAAACCCTAATTTGATTCCTGAAAAGACACAGTCTTTCGAGGTAGGTACAGATTTGAAATTCATGAACAATAGATACGGTTTAGAATTTACCTACTATAACAATAAATCCGTAGATCAAATTTTATCGCCACGTGTAGATAATGCAACCGGAGGTATTTTCCAATATGTAAACTCGGGGGTGTTACAAAACAAAGGGGTAGAATTAACGCTTACTGCGGAATTAATGAAAAAAGAAAACTTCTCTTGGGATGTGATGTTGAATGCTTCACATAACAAAGGAAAAGTTAACTCATTACCCGGTGGTTTAGCCATTCTTTATGTAACCGATGTACAAGTTGCTGATGGTAAAGCGGCATCATTCAATGATGGTGACTTTATGGGAATCAGTGGTAAAGATTGGACAACGAATGACGAAGGTAAGTATATCCTGAACTGGACTACAGGTTTGCCAACAACCAATAGCAACGCAACGCTTCATTTAGGAAATAGAGAGCCTAAGTTTATCGGAGGTTTGACAAACAACTTCAGATACAAAGACTGGGGATTATCTTTCTTAATTGATTTCCGCAAAGGAGGGTCAATTTTTAACGGAACTGAGGTATTGTTAACACAATATGGATTGAGCCAACGTACAGAAAACAGAGGTGAGAAAATCACGATGACTGGCGTTTCTTTAAATCCTGCAACTGGGGAATACGAGGATGTTACTCGTGAAATTGTAGCAGATCAAAATTATTACATGAACTACTACATCAACAAAACCAGCAACTTCATCGAAGAGGTAAACTGGTTGCGTTTAAGATCAGTAAACCTTTCTTACGATCTTCCACAGAGCTTGTTAGCGAAATCTGGCTTTATCAGAGGTGCTTCATTCAACTTAAATGCTACGAACTTATTGTTATTCACGAACTATTCGGGTATGGATCCAGAAACAAGTGCTGCTGGAGCAGGAGTAATTGGTTCGGGTTCCGTAGGTATTGATTATGCTGGTGTTCCGAATACGAAAGGCGTAACATTTGGTGTTAACTTAAAATTCTAAGACAGACATGAAAAAGATATTTTCTATAATGGCGGTTGCGGGAGCTTTGATGATGACATCTTGCGATAAGTGGCTCGATGTTAATGACAACCCCAATACACCGAATACAAAAGTCCCTTCGGTGGACTTGCGCCTTCCGTCTATCATCGCTCGTTTTGCTGAGGCATACGAGAGCGGTGGTACGCGTGCGGCAATTATTTCTCAGCAATTAGCCGGTACAACGGCAAACAACTGGGCATTATCGCGTTGGAACATTTCCACATCAGCGGTAAACTGGCCTTATCAACCTTGGTATATCTACACAGCTAACAACATCCCTGATTTGATCGAAAAGGGAGAAGCGACAGGCGCAAACCACTATATTGGTGCAGGTAAAGTAATCTGGGCGTGGGGATTTGCAGCATTCTCAGACATGTATGGCATGTTGCCTTACGAAGAGGCATTCCAAGGAGGTTTGATGACGCCAAAATATGATCAAGGAGACTTGATTTATGAGAAATGTTTAGTAGAACTAGATCAGGCAATTGAATACCTGCAAAAAGGCCAAGATGCTTCGGCTCCGGCATTATCTGTGGGAGATTACCTGTTCAAGGGCGATACCCAGAAGTGGATTGCCTTAGCAAATGGTATCAAAGCGAGAATGCTGAACCACTTGTCGAAGACTGATAAATTCAACGCCGCTGAGGTATTGGCATTATTGGAGAAAGCTCCAAAAACAGCATCTGAAAGTGCGTTATATCAATATCAAGATCGCGCAGAGTCAACAAAACCGGAGACCGAGTCTTTGCAATACCAAAATAACGGGTCCAACCGTTTGACAAAGCTTTATATCGATTACCTATTAGGCAACTATACAGGCGCCCCAACGGGAGCAAGCAATATGGAAGACCCAAGAGCTGACTTATTGATCCCACGTTTTATTGCGACAGGCTTACGCACGCCAGGTGTTGACATGAGTGTAATCCCTGAATCAGGTTTCGGTTCTACCTTAACAACCTATGCGGCATTGCGCCCAACAGCGAACGTATCCACAGGATCCGTATACGCGGCAGCAGGAGCGAAAGGCTTGTTATTGACTAGTTCGGAAATGCACTTCATCAAAGCCGAAATATTATTCAACCAAAATAATAAAGCGGGCGCTCTCCAGGCCTATAAAGATGGTATCAAAGATCATATGGAAATCTTGGGCGTTCCGGCAGCGAAGATTACGAGCTACTTAGCAAGTACTTCTGTACAGCAATCTGCAAGCGCATTGACCTTAAGTCAGATTATGATCCAAAAGTACATTGCTTTATCATACTCGCCAGAGGTATTCAATGATGTTCGTCGTCTCGAATTCTGTACAGATGCTAGCGGCAAGTATAATGAGTCCGTGGGTATCTACAAAGGCTTAAAACGTCCAGGAGCGGTATTTACGATTGCATTGCCATCGGAAGATATGTGGCCAAGACGCTTTACCATTGCAAGTTACAGTATCAATTACAATTACGATCAAGTAATCAAAGCAGACCCAGATGCAGCAGATGCAACCTATACCGCAAAACGTATATGGTGGGATGTAAAGAAATAAATTTTTAATTGTAAAATTGAGAAGCTGCCTGAAAAGGCAGCTTCTTTTTTTAGAAGGAATGACAGGATGCTTTTTCTTGTACCGGGAAAGGAAGGATAAAAGATTGGCAGGATCATGCTCATCCTTGCATCCTTCCTTTCCTGGTTCAGACAACTTTACCTTCCTGCTTAAACCAATGGCTCAAAACAAACCTCTCGCGTATAATATCAAAAATCTAGAAAGCCCTAGGTCTAACTACTAACTACTAAATACTAGCTACTACTCAATTCCCTTTCAAACCCAATACAAACCCAATATAAACCCAATGCAGAACCAATTCCAAAGAGGTATGATATGGGTGTGCAATGGGTGTACAAGAGGTGATACTCAAACAAGAACCGTTAAAGAATTCTGCTCGCTTCGCGATGTTAACTTAAGGAGGAAAGTCTATAAATGAAAAAAGCTTCCAGATTCTGGAAGCTTGATGAGCGAAAGACGAGATTCGAACTCGCGACCCCAACCTTGGCAAGGTTGTGCTCTACCAACTGAGCTACTTTCGCTTGTTGTGATACAAAAATACAACAATAAGGCATTATTGTCAATACATACCCGGAAATATTCCTCAAAATGCCTGTCAACAAATAATTTAAAGTTTGATAGCGTCGACACAGTTGATGCCGTCAATCGCTGCGGACACTATTCCTCCTGCATATCCGGCTCCTTCAGCACATGGATATAGCCCGGCAACTTGCGGATGCTGGAAACTGTCCTTGTCTCTTGGAATTCGGATCGGAGAAGATGTTCTGGATTCCACGCCTACCAAAATAGCTTCATTGGTATAATAGCCCTTCATCTTCCTGCCGAAAATCGGCAAGGCACCTTGCAATGACTTATAAACAAAACTTGGCAACACCTCTCGAAGGTCTACCGAGCGGGTTCCAGGCTTATAGGAATTGAGGGGGAGATCGTTGGATACTTTGTTTTGCACAAAATCGACCATGCGTTGTGCCGGCGCAACCAAACTTCCGCCGCCCATCTGAAAAGCCTTTTGTTCGATCTGACGCTGAAATTCTAACATGGCAAATGCATCTTCCGTAGACTGAGCCACATCTTCTAAATTGATCTGAATCACGGTTCCTGAATTTGCATGTGGATTATTGCGTTTGGATGGCGACCATCCGTTAACAACAATCTCCTCATGGTCTGTTGCGCATGGTGCAATAATACCGCCCGGGCACATACAGAACGAGAATACGCCCCTGTTATTCACCTGTTCGACCAAACTATAGTAGGCCGGGGGAAGGTTTTCCGGACGTGTAGAACAATGATATTGCGCCTGGTCTATAATCGATTGCGGATGTTCGATACGTACGCCCAATGCAAAAGGCTTCGCTTCCAGTAACCATCCCTTTTGATGAAACAGCTCGAAGATATCTCTTGCGGAGTGGCCAGTAGCAACGATGACGTGCTCTGCATCAAAGGTAGCACCCTCTGCAGTTTTGACACCCTTCACGCTGCCAAATTGTTCGATGATATCGATGACCTTGCAATCAAAATGAACCTCCCCCCCGCATTCGATTATGCGCTCGCGCATGCTCTCGATAATATGCGGAAGTTTGTTGGTTCCGATGTGTGGGCGCGCATCCACCATAATATCCTCCGGGGCGCCGTGCTCCACAAATATGGAAAGCACCAATTGCACATCTCCGCGCTTATTGGAGCGTGTATATAATTTACCATCGGAATAAGTTCCTGCTCCGCCTTCGCCATAGCAGTAGTTGGATTCCGGATTTACGATACCCTCTCTATTAATCTTCGCCAAATCCCTGCGTCGGTCCTGCACCTTCTTTCCGCGCTCGAGTATAATAGGCTTTAAACCACGCTCTAAGCAACGATAGGCAGCAAATAGGCCTGCAGGACCAGCACCAATGATGATCACTGGTTTTCCATTATTTACCGGTTGCAATTTCGTGTAGAAATGAGGATGTTCGACAGGCTCATCGATAAAATAAACGACACGCATCCGGAACAATACCTGCTTCCCGCGAGCGTCAATAGAGCGCTTGCGTACATGGAAACCTTGTACACGTTTTTCGGATATTCCCAGCTTTTTAGCACCTTCTTTTAGGATGAAGGCTTCGTCGTTAACACGCGCCGGGCTCAGGGCAATTTCTATTTCTTTCTGCATATATCTGTGTTGGGGTTTTATCCCAAAAGTCTTGCAAAGATATTAAATCTGATATAATTTCAGTACGCATGTCATTTGGTATGTGCTTTGATATTGTTTGTATATAAAAACAATTTCTTAATTTTAGACGTATACTAAGAAAACATTACACATGAAAAGATTATTAATCGTATTTGTTGGCCTACTTACTGCACTTTCTTTTAGCTCTTGTGGATACAACACGATGGTATCTCAAGACGAGAATGTAAAAGCAAAATGGGCGCAGGTTGAAAATGCTTACCAGCGCAGAGCCGACCTTATTCCAAACCTTGTGAACACTGTAAAAGGGGCTGCACAACACGAAAAGGGGACTTTAGAAGCAGTTGTGGAAGCACGCGCTAAGGCGACTTCGGTAACCGTAGATCCTTCGAACTTAAGCGAAGAGGCGATTGCCAACTTCCAACAAACACAAGATGCATTATCGCAATCTATCGGTCGTTTGTTAGTGAGCGTAGAGGCTTATCCTGATTTGAAAGCAAACTCTAACTTCCAAGAGCTTCAAGCGCAGTTGGAAGGTACAGAAAACAGAATTTCAGTAGAGCGACGCGCGTATAACGATGCCGTTCAGGAGTACAATACAACTGTTCGTAGTTTCCCGAACAACATTATGGCAGGTATTTTTGGCTTCAAAGCAAAAGGTACTTTCAAAGCTGCTGAAGGGGCTGATAAGGCGCCAACAGTATCATTTTAATGATTTTAATTGTTATTAGATCATAATATGAAGATGAATGTTGGTAATATGTTACTAAACATTCATCTTTTTTTTCTGAAAAAAAGTCTGTTTTCAATAGCCATCAAGAACTTTCACCCTTGTTGGTGTTTCAATGGAAACATGAAAGTTTTATTGGTATAAAGATGGAAATATTCAATCAAGAGGAGCAAGAAAAGATCGTACAGGCAATCAGCTTGGCAGAGAACCAAACGTCGGGCGAGATACGCCTAGTAGTTGAGCGTCAGCTGCATGGCTTGGAGGCCTATGACCAAGCAAAGCACTATTTTGAGAAGTTAAAGATGCACCATACAACCTTGCGCAATGGCGTGCTGATCTATCTCGCGACTGAAGATCATCAGTTTGCGATAATTGGAGATGCCGGTATACACGCGAAAGTGGGCGATGATTTTTGGCAGAGCACAAAGGAAAAGATGGTGTCTTTCTTCCGTCAGGGCGATTACATGAATGGCCTTATCGAAGGTATTCATGAAGCTGGCGCACAGCTAGCGACGTTCTTTCCAAGACGTGGGGATGATATAAATGAATTACCGAACGATATTTATTTTGGTAAACAATAAACATATGTTGAAGAAAATGCAGAGTTTAAAAGGCTCAACAAAACTATTTTTTACCTTTTTCTTAGGCTTACTATTATCCGTTGTTGCCGTAGCACAGGACTTTCCTGCGGTTCCCAATCGCTTAGTTACTGACTATACCAACACGTTAAGCTCGGGCCAGCAGATGGAATTAGAGCAGAAGCTACTTGCTTTTGAAGATTCTACATCCATACAGATTGCGGTAGTGGTCATGAATTCTACAGGAGACTATGATATTGCCGACTACGGAGACCGACTTGCCAAACAATGGGGCGTCGGGAACAAGAAGTACGACAATGGTATTCTCTTTTTGGTGGCATTGGGCGACCGCGCAGTAACTATCCGAACCGGATATGGTTTGGAGGGTGCTGTTCCGGATGTTATTGCTTATCGCATTATCGAGAACGAAGTTAAGCCTGCATTCAGACAAGGAAATTATTTCTCGGGAATAGATAATGGTATCAATGCCATTATATCCTATTCCAAGGGCGAATATAAAGCGGATCCGAAAGACAGCTATTCGACGGAAGGTGGCGGGGGTATCCCGATTATCTTTATCATCATTGTCATCTTTGTTGTGCTAGCACTGATCTCTCGTGGTGGCGGCGGAAAGAATGGCGGCGGTCGCGTTATGAATGGACGTGGATCATCTGATCTGTTCTGGTGGACTTTATTGAACTCGCTAGGAAGAGGCGGAAATGACGACGACGGATTCGGAGGTGGCGGCTTTGGCGGTGGCTTCGGAGGAGGCGGCGGCGGAGGTTTCGGCGGCTTCGGTGGCGGTGGCTTCGGTGGTGGTGGCGCCAGCGGGCGATGGTAGTTTTGATAAAAATGATTAACTTTATGGTAAATAATATATGAATAAAATGAAAAGAGGAATTTTATGTTTGTTAGGAGCTATTCCTAGCTTATTATTTGCCCAAGAAGCTTTTTCAGTAAAGGGTAAACTACAAAATACAGACGCTCCGGCGAAGGTATACTTTCAGTACGCAGCGGATGGGCAGCGCGTAATCGACTCTGCAGCAGTTGTTAAAGGGGTTTTCTCTTACAACGGTACAGTTTCTGAACCTACGCAAGCACAGCTGATCCTTTCTCCTGACGGCGCTGGCATCCGTACCTTGAGAAACCCAGATCGTACAGCAATTTACTTATCTAAAGGTGTTATCAATGTGGAGGGAGCTACGTTGAAAGATGCTAAGGTATCAGGAAATGCTATCAACGACGATTTCGCAAAATACAGAGCTTTAGTTGCTCCGTTAAATGCTGAGTTTGACGCTTTAAATCAAGAGTATCAAGCTGCATCTGACGAGCAGAAGAATGATGAAGCATTCGTAGGTGGTCTTCAAGAGCGCGCTTCTGCTATCTTCGAAAAGCAAACGAAGATCGGTGAAGAATTCGCATTGAACAACCCGAACAGCTATGTTGCGATGAACCTATTGGAAGAGATGATTTCTGCGGAAAACGTTGTTACTGTGGGAGAACCAGCTTATAACAAGTTATCAGCAGCATTAAAAAACACGGCTAAAGGTAAAGCAATTGCGAAGAAGATTGAAACATTGAAGAAAGTAGCAATCGGTGCGACAGCTCCTGAATTTGCATTGCCAGATACATCAGGTAATGTACTTGCTTTGTCTTCCTTACGTGGAAAATACGTTTTAATCGACTTCTGGGCTAGCTGGTGTGGTCCTTGTCGTGGGGAAAACCCGAACGTAGTAGCAGCATTCAACAAATTCAAAGACAAAAACTTCACTGTATTAGGTGTTTCTTTAGACCGCGAGAACGGTAAAGACGCTTGGTTACAAGCTATTAAAGATGATAAATTAGAGCAGTGGCCGCATGTTTCAGACTTAAAATTCTGGAAATCAGAAGTGGTAGGCTTATACGGAATCCAAGGAATTCCTCAAAACTTCCTAATCGACCCTCAAGGTAAGATCATCGCATCAAACCTTCGTGGAGCAGCTCTAGAAGAGAAGTTAGCAGAGCTTATTAAGTAACAATTTAATAGGTTTCAAAAAAATTACAAAAAGGGAAAGGCGCCGAAATAGGCACCTTTCCCTTTTGTAATTTTTAGAGATTAGATATAAGACATCAGATATTAGAACTGTCTTGAACCAGGAAAGGAAGGATTTAAGGATAGTCAGGATCATGGTCATCTTTTCATCTTTCCTTTCCTGGTTGAAGACAAAAAAGCGAACTACTAAATTAGAAAGGCGCCTAATCGGCGCCTACTCTAATGTCTAATATCTCCTATCTAAGATCACCCAAATAAAGCACTAAACACATCTTCCAACGTCGCGACTGGGCGGATAGTGATATCATATTTCTTAGCGTCGAGTCCTTTGGTGTTGTATTTAGAGATGAATATCTGTCCGAAGCCTAGTTTTTCGGCTTCTTGTATGCGTTGTTCGATTCGGTTTACTGCGCGTATCTCTCCGGAGAGGCCTACTTCGCCGGCGAAAGTGATGTTAGAGCCTAGCGGGATATCTTGTTGGGATGATATGATTGCAGCGATTACGGCGAGGTCGATCGCAGGGTCTTCGACGCGTAGTCCACCGGCAATATTCAGGAAGACATCCTGTGCGCTAAGGCGGAAGCCGAAGCGTTTCTCTAGAACGGCTAAGAGCATATTCAAACGTTTGGTGTCAAATCCGGTAGAGCTCCTTTGTGGGGTTCCGTAGGCTGAATTGGAGACTAAGGCCTGCACCTCGATCATTAAGGGGCGCATGCCTTCTAGCATGGCAGCTACTGCCGTACCGCTCACCTGCTCTTCGCGTTGTGACAGCATTATTTCCGAAGGATTCGATACCTCGCGAAGACCGGAGCCTTGCATCTCATAAATTCCCAATTCTGATGATGAACCGAAGCGGTTTTTTACTGCCCGTAGGATTCGGTAAACATGATTTCTATCGCCTTCAAACTGCAATACCGTATCGACCATATGTTCCAAAACCTTTGGCCCTGCTATCGATCCGTCTTTGGTGATGTGGCCCACAATAAACACCGGTGTATTGGTTTCCTTCGCAAAACGAAGCAGTTCTGCCGTACACTCGCGCACTTGCGATACGGAGCCTGGAGCTGATTCAATCTGTGCGGAATGGAGGGTCTGTATGGAGTCGATGACTAACAGGTTTGGCTGTACCTGATCAATCTGCTTAAAGATATTCTGCATCGAAGTCTCCGTCAAGATATAACAGTTGGCGTTTGACGTCTGAACGAGACGTTCAGCGCGCATCTTAATCTGCTGCTCGCTTTCCTCCCCCGAGATATATAAGGTTTTCACGTGAGAGACCGTAAGGGCTAATTGAAGCATTAGGGTAGATTTACCAATTCCCGGTTCTCCACCGATTAGTACTAGGGAACCCGGAACAATCCCCCCACCTAATACGCGGTTGAATTCTTTGTCGGGAGTAACGATACGTTGTTCCTCCGAATAGACAATTTCATGGATGATAGCGGCTTTGTTAGCCCGCTTGGTTTCTGCCTTCGAACTGGCGGTGCTTCGCCATTCGGGTACTCGGGAGGAAGATTTCTCAACCACTTCTTCAACAAAAGAATTCCATTGCTTACAAGAAGGACATTGTCCTAACCATTTAGGCGAGTCATATCCACAGGATTGGCAGAAGTATGCCGATTTAGTTTTAGCCATTGAGCTAAATTAAAAAAAGATGAGTACAAGTTGTAACAATACTGTACTATTGTCTACAAATAAGGAAAGATGTATAGTAACCTGGAACAAGAATTTGTGTCGTTGCTGGAGGAAAATCAGAATATCCTCCACAAGATCTGCAAGCTGTATACAGCGGATCTTGCGTCGCATCAAGATCTTTTCCAGGAAATGGTCATCCAGTTGTGGAAGTCTTACCCTAAGTTCAAAGGGGATTCCAAGTTTTCTACCTGGGCTTATCGCGTATCCTTGAATACCGCGATATCCCTCTACCGCGGTCGAAAGACAAAGATTACAACGGTCGACTGGGATAACTCCCTAGCGAATATCCGATATGAGGAATACAATTCTGAGGAGGAGGAGCGCCTAAAGTCGCTGTATGAAGCCGTTCGGCAATTGAGCGATATCGACAAAGCTTTAGTCTATATGTATTTGGAGGATAAAGATTATAGCGAGATATCGGAAACATTGGGGATCAGCGAGGTGAACGCGAGGGTGAAGATGAACAGGATTAAGACCAAATTGAAAAGCATGTTGGCAAAACAAAAAATAGCGTAATGGACGAACTGGATTTTTTAAAACAGCATTGGAATAAAGACGAGGATTTTCCGAAGGTCGACAAAGAGGGGATACGGAAAATGCTGCATAATAGCTCGTCATCCATCGTTAAGTGGATTTTCTACATCAGCATCCTTGAGCTGTTGGCCGGACTCGCTCTCAACTTCCTATTGCCTAATGATACCGATATAAATCCTGATTCGGATATTGTGAGCACATTGGAAAACGCATTATCCGTCGTTTTTTATATAGTGATTGCTTATTTCATCTACAAGTTCTTTAATTCATACCGCAGTATCAAAAACACAAGCAATACGAAGGTCTTGCTTCGAGATATCATCGAAACACGCAAGGCGGTGGATCAATACATCCGATTTAATATTTATTATATTATTGCGGTATCTGCCCTAGTTACTGTTACGATGATGATTACGGATGGAGTTTTCGTTAAACCATGGGGCGAAGCGATATTTTATGTAGTGGGAATCAGTATTTTCATGATTATCGCTATAGCGATACTGCTTGGTCTTGTAAAATTCTATTACAAAGTTGTTTACCGTCGTTTAGTGAACAAGTTGAATAAAAACTATGAACAGTTAGTAAAGCTAGACGAGCAAGAGGAAGTTCCTACTATTGAATAACACAGGAATCTTATAGGCTATATATCATTATTATAACTTATTTATTTCTTGTTATTTTCATTTTCTTTCAATATTCGCAGGAAATTCAATCCCATTATTTTCGCGACATCTGCTTGGCTATATCCCTTTTCTAATAAAGCCTGCGTAAGTATTGGAAATTTTGACACATCCTCTAGCTGTTGAGGTGCGGAGGTAATACCATCGAAATCAGATCCGATAGCAACATGATCTATCCCTACTTTAGAAACTAAATAGTCGATATGCTTGAGAACAGTTTCAAATGGTGCATCGGCTTTATGTTTTGAGGCTCTCGGCAATTTGCTGTACATTTTATCGACCGATAATTTATTGTCTGCCGCTTTTTTATAGTGCGACTTATAGAGCCTCTTTACGCGGCTTCGGTATTTGGAATCTAAGAATTCGGAATAGAAGTTAACTCCGATTACACCTCCGTTTTCTTTCAATGCTTCGAGTTGCTTATCATCTAAATTACGATAATGCGGAGTCAGGGCTGCGGCATTGCTATGCGATACGAGAACCGGTTTGCTGGATATACGCATCACATCATAAAACGTTTCTTTTCCCGCATGCGATAGGTCTACCATCATCCCTAATTCGTTCATCCGCTTAATGATTGCTTCTCCCTGTTCATTCAGTCCTTTGTTCTTTGAGCCTTTAGTTTTTATTTCAATGGCTGCGGCGGTAGCCCACGGTAGGTTATAGTTCCAAGTAAGCGTGAGATATCTTGCCCCGCGATCATAAAGTTTTTCTAGATTGGTAATACTTCCCTCAATCATGTTTCCACCTTCAATCCCAATCAACGCTGCTATTTTGCCCGATTTCTGTATGCGTTCAATATCTTCACTGCTTTTTGCAAGTTCAATTTTCGTAGGATTCTTTTTGATTAATGCTTCTAAGGCATCGATTTGATCGTTTGCATGCTTAAAGGCATTCTTCTGATACTTCTTGTCATCCGACCAAACTGCGAATACTTGTACATCTACACCTCCCTCTTTCAAGCGCGGAAGATCGGTATGCCCCGATTTTATTCGATTGCTGATGTCTTTCCCAGGTAATATACTTTCGATCAACACATCATTATGTCCATCAATAACCAACAGGTCTTGATGAATCTTTTTATAATCTTGTGCATAGGCTGAAAGGCTCATAAAAGCGGCGGTTATGCTAAGTACAAGTTGCTTTTTCATTATTTAGCGTTATTGATAGTTTGGTAGATCACATCCTGAATGCGGCTACGGATATTCAAGTCCCCTAGTTTCGAACTCACTTGCGGATGCACACGGTTAGACAGGAAGATGTAAACTAACTGGTTCCGCGGATCGATCCATATACAAGTTCCAGTATAACCGGTATGGCCATAAACAGACTCATTCGCTAGCTTGGAGGGGTAATCTGCTCCGGGTTTCGGATCGTAACGGTCGAAGCCGAGCCCTCTGCGAGAGCTTGCAGACTGCTTCGATGTGAATAAGTCGATCGTCTCCGGTTTATAAAACTGCACCCCGCCATAGGTGCCACGGTTCAATAGCATCTGGCCGTAGATGGCAAGGTCATTGGCGGTCGAGAATAGACCTGCATGGCCAGCAACACCGCCTGCCATTGCGGCGCCCTCATCGTGAACAAATCCTTGCAATAGCGTCTTTCGAAATACCGTGTCGTTTTGTGTTGGGACAATTCGATTGCGGTCAAAGCGGTTTCGTGGAAGATATCCTGCTGTTTTCATTCCGATCTTTTTGTACAGGATATTCTGCACATAATCTTGCATCGGTACGGAGGTTTCATGCTCCGAAACTTCTTTCATCACATACATACTAATGTCCGAATAAACGTACTTCCCAATCGGTTTTACAGGAGAATTAAGCATTTCCGGCCACATCACGTCCTGATAATAATTGTTTTTTAGATAAGCGTTATCCGCAACCTGCACTTGGTGGTTCGCATCTTTTGTTCGCTGCAAATCCCCCGGTTTTAGCTCCTTGTAGAAAGGGATGAAGGGTGTAAAGCCAGCCTCATGTAGTAAAACAGTACGTAAAGTAATATTCGCCTTATTTGTTTCTTTTGCTTGCCATAGGTAATGCCCCATCGTGCTGTCCAAGTTGATAATATTTTTCTCTTGCAGATGCATCACGACGGGTGTTGTTCCTGCTATTTTACTGATGGATGCTAGGTCAAAGATGTCACTGATGCGTGTTGTTTGTTTTTTCTCATAGGTGTGATGACCATAAGCTTTCTCGAAGATTACCTGACCATCTTTTACCGCCATCACAACCATACCTGGCGCGGCACGCTGATCGATTGCTTCCTTAGCAATCGCATCAATGCGTTGCCCCATTTTCTTAAGATCCATATCCGAGCGGTTGCCTCGGTTATATTGCAGACGAGTCTGTTCGGTCTTTATCGTCCCTTGCGTAATGCCTAAGCCCCCGAATATGGACATCGCAGCGTACTCTTGCGCTTGATTTCCCGTTTCAGCAATACGAACCAAGCTAGTAAACTTACGCAGCTGTTGTGGTGTAACACTGAGGTTCGTAAAGTCGTAATCTGTACCAAATTGGCATAGGATAACATTTTTATTGTTCACCGCAGACTGGATCAACATAGCCAACTGTCCTGGATGAAGCTCACTTGCCGTCCCTGCAACAATGATCGTATTATAATATTTAGTCTTTTCGTCGTATTGTTTAAAATCAAAAACCTGAATATCAGCATAGCGCTCAAGCTGATCAATAAAGGGTTGATATTTATTGCTGCTAGGCGTTACGACAGCAATTTTATACTGATCAAGGCTTTTTAATGGAATGACATTATTGATATTGCTTTCTAATCTTGTTTTGTTCTCTACAGTTTGTTTATACTGAGCATTAGAAACTTGCGCTTGAAGGATCAGCGCTAGGAATGCGATGCCAATGTTACGAATCATACGATGATGTTGGTTTATACTTGTAAATGTACTAATAAAACGCACAAACGTGCAGCGCTGCGCTGTAATAAATTCAGTATATTTGATTGTATGCCCGAATCTGTAGACAATAAAACGGTTTTCACACTGCTTGAAGTTTCCCGAAGTATTCAGAAAACGATTGCCGAAAGGTATAAAAGTTTGTACTGGATTAAAGCGGAGATGAATAAGTTGAACCATTATACCCATTCTGGACATTGTTATCCCGAGTTATTGGAGAAGAAAGACGGCCGTGTAGTTGCCGAGATGCGTTCTATCCTATGGAAAGCAGATTACCAACGCATAAATCGGCAGTTTATTGAGCTTTTGGGAGAGCCACTACGCGAGGGGATTACCATTTTGATGCAAGCAGGCATTTCTTACGACCGACTTTATGGTTTCAGTTTAAAGATTGTAGATATCGATCCGACCTTTGTGTTGGGAGAGTTAGAGCGAGAAAAGAAAGAGTCGATACGGCTATTGAAGGAGGAGGGGCTCTACGAAGCCAATAAGCGACTTCCTTTCCCATTGATTCCGAAACGTCTGGCAATAGTCTCTGTAGAAACCAGCAAAGGACTTTCTGACTTCTATAAAATCATAAACGGCAATCCTTGGGGCTATAAAATCGAGACTACGCTATACCCGGCATTGCTGCAAGGGGACAAGTCTATCGCCTCAATCATCAACCAACTCAGTAATATTGCGGAAAAGATTGAGCAATTCGATGCGGTTGCTATTATTCGTGGTGGCGGTGGGGAAGTCGGATTGAGCTCATATAATAATTATCTTTTAGCGAAGGCCATCGCGATGTTTCCTATTCCTGTGCTGACAGGTATTGGGCATTCTACCAACGAGACGGTCAGCGAGATGGTAGCCTATAAGAATGCGATTACTCCCAGCGAGCTAGCGGATTTCCTTTTACAAAAGTTTCACAACTTTTCCATCCCTATGGATCAAGCACAGGAACGTCTGTTAAGAGCGGTTAAGGAGCAATTTGCACAAGAGCAACAGAACTTAAAGCAGTTGGCTCAGGCGATCTCCTGGAATAGCAAGTCAGTATTCCTTACAGAGCGCAATAAACTGAACCAATTGATGCTCCATACACAGATGTACAGTAAGCAACAATTCAAGGAGGAGAAATCTAAATTGATTCATGTGGAACAATTGCTAGGTTTGTTGAGCCCAATACATATTTTAAAACGAGGTTTTAGTATTGTCCGGATGAATGGAAAGGCTGTTCACCAACTTGATCAAGTAAACACCGGTGATTTGTTAGAGATCCAAGTAGAAGACGGAACCATACAGTCCCAAGTAGTTAACAAAGAAGAACATGGAAAATAAATATACCTATCAAGATGCTTTCGTGGAATTGCAACAAATCGTTGCTGATATTGAAGATGGTGAAGTGTCTGTCGACGAGCTGACATCTAAGATTTCTAGAGCATCGGAATTATTGGCAATCTGCAAAGCAAAACTAACCGCATCAGAAAAGGAAGTGGAGAAACTGTTGGAGAAGCTGGATGCCGCTCCTGATACACAAACCGAGTAAATTAAAGATCAACATTTTCAATATTTCAAGAATAATGTAATTCCTGCGTTGCATTTTCAATTTTGTTTATGCCAACAGTCTGTGTTTTGTAGAGTTTTCCATAACTTTGATAGTTATGCAAGAACGTGCAAATCATACCCCAAAGTCACACATTCAAATCAAAGGTGCTCGAGTTAATAATCTTAAGAACATCGATGTTGACATCCCAAAAAACAAACTTATTGTTATCACCGGTATGTCAGGGTCGGGGAAATCCTCATTAGCATTCGATACCCTTTACGCCGAAGGACAGCGTAGATATGTGGAAAGCTTATCATCTTACGCCCGACAGTTTATGGGGCGTATGAACAAGCCCGATGTAGACTACATCAAAGGAATTGCACCGGCTATTGCTATCGAGCAAAAGGTAATTTCCAGCAATCCACGTTCTACAGTCGGTACATCGACCGAAATCTATGATTACTTAAAACTTCTCTATGCTCGTATCGGGCGGACCATATCGCCTGTTTCAGGACAGGAAGTGAAGAAAGACTCCGTGTCTTCGATCGTGGATAAGCTATTATCCTTCGAAGATGATACCACCATCACGATTTATAGTGCGTTAATTCCCTTCAACAATAGAAAGCTAAAGGAAGAGCTCTCCTTATTGCTTCAAAAGGGATTTACCCGTATAAAATACCAGGGAGCAATCAAGAAGATTGAATCTATCATCGAGGACAAGGAAATCGCAAATGCGAGTTTCAAGGAAGGCGATATCTTTATCGTTATCGACCGCGTCGTGTTAGACCATTCCGACGATACGATCAATCGCCTGGCAGACTCCATTCAGACCGCCTATTTCGAAGGAAAAGGCGAATGTGATATCGAAGTAGCCGATGAGACTTTCCATTTCTCGGACAAGTTTGAACTCGACGGCATCGTATTCGAAGAGCCCACACCCAACTTCTTTAGCTTCAACAATCCCTATGGAGCATGTAAGCGTTGCGAAGGCTATGGGAAAGTGATAGGCATTGACCCGGATTTAGTTATTCCGGATAAGAGCCGCTCGGTATTCGATGGTGCCATTGCACCTTGGCGTGGCGAGAAGATGGGTGCATGGTTAGATAAACTCGTGCGATCGGCTATCAAGTTTGACTTCCCCATACATCGAGATTATAGCGAGCTGACCAAAGCACAGCAAGAATTGCTTTGGACAGGGAACAAGTACTTCCGCGGACTGAATGATTTCTTTGCCGAACTGGAAGAACAAACCTATAAAATCCAATACCGCGTCATGCTATCCCGCTATCGCGGAAAAACAGATTGTCCAGATTGTAAAGGAACGCGCTTGCGAAAAGACGCTTCTTATGTGAAAGTCAATGGACATTCCATTACCGATATCGTTCTGTTGCCGCTAGATAAAGCCTTTGAGCTATTCAGCAACTTAGAGCTTACAGAAAACGAAGCCATTATCGCTAAGCGATTATTGGCAGAGATTGTCAACCGCCTTCAATTCCTTTGCGATGTAGGCTTGAGCTATCTGACGCTGAACCGCCTAAGCAATAGTTTATCAGGTGGTGAATCGCAACGTATCAACCTGGCAACTTCATTAGGAAGCTCGCTAGTGGGGTCTATCTATGTACTAGATGAGCCGAGCATCGGCTTGCACCCTCGCGATACACAGCGACTGATCTCTGTATTAAAATCCCTTCGCGATGCCGGCAATACTGTCATTGTGGTAGAGCATGAGCAAGAGATGATGGAAGCTGCAGATTACTTAATTGATATCGGCCCTGAAGCCGGTATTCATGGCGGTGAGTTAGTCTTCGCAGGGACCTATGATCAAATTATTAAAGATAAAGACAGCTTGACCGGCCAATACCTGAGCGGCGAGCTTCGTATTCCTGTTCCGAAACGCAGAAGAAAATGGGCGGATTACATCCGTGTTAAAGGAGCAAGAGAGAATAATCTTCAAAATGTAACGGTTGACTTCCCATTGCATGTGTTTACCGTCGTATCCGGTGTGTCTGGATCGGGTAAAACATCCCTGGTGAAGCGCATTCTATACCCTGCATTGCAGAAAGCATTAGGCAGCTACTCTGGCGAGCAGACCGGAATCTTCGATGGCATCGAAGGAGCTATCGATCTGGTAGAGCAGATTGAGATGGTCGATCAAAACCCTATTGGTCGCTCTACGCGTTCAAATCCAGTAACCTATGTGAAGGCTTGGGACGAAGTCCGTGCTTTATATTCCAGCCTGCCGGCAGCGAAGGCAAATGGCTTGAAGCCATCCGCATTCTCCTTCAACGTGGAGGGCGGAAGATGTGAAATGTGTCAAGGCGAAGGTGTTGTGAAGATTGAGATGCAGTTTATGGCAGATATCATTCTTCCATGTGAAGCATGTGGCGGCAAGCGATTTAAACAGCATGTTTTGGATGTCACCTACCAAGAGAAGTCAGTTTCGGATATCCTGGAGCTTAGTGTAGACGAAGCCATCAGTTTCTTTGCCGATCAACCGAAGATATTAAATAAGCTCGGACCTTTGCAGGAAGTAGGACTTGGCTATGTAAAACTCGGGCAGTCCTCCAGCACCTTATCAGGTGGTGAGGCACAACGCATCAAATTAGCATCATTCCTGATCAAAGGAAATAATCAAAAGAAAACCCTTTTCATATTCGATGAGCCGACGACAGGGCTTCATTTCCATGACATCGAAAAGCTCTTGAAGGCATTCAACGCGCTTATCGAGCAGGGAAATAGTGTATTAGTTATCGAGCATAACTTAGACATGATCAAATCTGCCGACTGGGTAATCGATATCGGTCCGGAGGGCGGAAATAATGGGGGTAAGGTCGTATTCGCAGGAACACCGGAAGATCTGGTGAAAGCTGATGACTCTTACACCGGGAAATACTTACTACGTCACCTAAATTCTTAAAATAAATCAAGTACTATGTTAAAAAGAATATACGCAACATTGTTATTTCTAGGCTTTTGTACTATTGCAAGTGCCCAAGTAGAAAGACCGAAGTTGGTCGTAGGCCTAATGGTCGATCAAATGCGATGGGATTACCTGTATCGCTTTGCAGATCGCTACGGTAATGACGGGTTTAAACGCCTGTTAAAAGAAGGGTATTCTTGCGAGAATACGATAATCGACTATGTGCCTACATTTACGGCTATTGGCCATAGTTCGGTGTACACAGGCTCTGTGCCGTCCATCCATGGCATCGCCGGGAATGACTGGATCGAGCAGCAGACGGGAAACTCCATGTATTGTACGCAGGATGATGCGGTTGAAGGCGTAGGGACTATCGAAAAAGAAGGGAAGCAATCTCCTCGTAATCTATTAGCTTCAACGGTAACCGATCAGCTAAAATTAGCAACAAACTTCCATTCAAAAGTGGTGGGTATTGCCATCAAAGACCGTGGCGGTATTCTACCGGCTGGTCACTTTGCCGATGCGGCATACTGGTTTGAAGCCAAGTCGGGCGATTGGATCTCCAGCACCTATTACATGAAGAACTTACCATCTTGGGTAACTAGCTTCAACAAGCAGAAACTAGCGGATAAATACCTTAAACAAGACTGGAATACGCTTTATCCAATCGAAACCTATGCGAACAATAGTGTTGCTGACGATAACGAGTATGAAGGAAAATGGGCAGGAGAAGAGAAACCAACATTCCCTAGAAAAACTTCTTTATTGATGAAAGATGCTGGTTATGAATTGATCAAATCCACGCCTTTCGGAAACCAGATCACTTTAGACTTTGCGAAAGAAGCCATCAAGAACGAACAGTTAGGAAATAATCCAAAAAAAGCGACAGACTTCCTTTGCGTTAGTCTTTCAGCAACCGACTATGTGGGTCACCGCTACTCTTTATCTTCTGTAGAGATCGAAGATATATACTTGCGCTTAGACCAGGAGTTGGCAACATTTTTTAAATACCTGGATCAAACCGTGGGAAAAGGAAATTATACCTTCTTCCTAACGGCTGACCATGCTGCTTCTTATAACTCCCGCTACTTTATGGATATGCGAGGTAATGGCGGATACTTCTTCTCAAGACAATTGCACCGCAGTTTAAATGAGTCTTTGAAAGAAGAATTTGGTGTTGACAATTTGGTAAGAAGCTTAATGAACTATCAGGTTCATTTAAATTATACAGCAATCGAGCAAGCTAAATTGGATGAGGAGAAAGTGAAAAAATCCATTATCAAACAATTGCGTCATGAAGATGGCGTGGCATACGTGGTCGATGTCGAAGGAGGCGAGAATATGCTATTACCTGCTCCATTGCGCGAAAAGATTATCAACGGTTATAACCGCAAACGCAGCGGGGCAATTCAGATTATCACTGAGCCACAATGGTATGATGGAACGCCACGTTCAACCGGTACGACGCACGGAACCTGGACACCTTATGACTCGCACATCCCCTTGGTATTTATGGGCTGGGGAATCAAACATGGAAAGACGAATAAAGTGGTTCATGTAACGGACATTGCGCCGACGCTTTCATCGCTCCTACATGTCATGGAACCCAATGGATCAATCGGCCAACCCATCGTTGAAGTTTTAGGGAACGATTAAAATTAGTACATTTGAGGAACAGGGATTAGTTTACCTATTTATAAATATGCTTTCAAAGAAAACAAAATATGCTATCAAAGCCCTAATGGTATTGGGCAGGAATTTCGGAAAAGAACCTATGCAAATCGGCAAGATTGCTGAGGAAGAACGTATTCCAAAGAAATTTCTAGAACAAATTCTATTAGAGATGCGAAATGCAGGAATTTTGTACTCTAAGAAAGGTGCTGGCGGTGGTTACAGCCTGAATAAAGCGCCAGAGGACATATATTTATCTCAGGTAATGCGTCTAATAGACGGGCCTATTGCGCTGCTTCCTTGTGTCAGCTTAAACTTCTACCGCTCTTGTGAAGAATGTGTGGAAGAGCATGCCTGCGGTATTCGTGATGTATTTGTAGAAGTAAGAAATGCCATGCTACAGATATTAAATGATACCAGCATTTCCCATTTGATCAATAAAGAAAAGGAATTGAATTTAGACGTTGATTCCAACTAGATATTAAGTTTTGAACAGATCAATGAGAGACGTTTGGCGCCTTTCACTGATCTGTTCAAAGCATATCGTTATGCTGTAGGTCTTATAACAGATCGACTAACTTCTCAAAAGCCATCCCACGAGACGCTTTCAATAAAATCATATATCCGGATAAAGGAGCCTGACTTAACTTTTGTCGAAGGTCCTCTGTTGTTTCATAATATTCCGCCTCGCCATCGCGCTGTGCAAAGAAAGCCTTGCCCACAAATATCAACTTGTCAACACCGATTGATTTTGCCTTTTCGATAACCTTGCGGTGCTCGACTTCACTTTCATCGCCCATCTCGAACATATCGCCCAAAATAATCGCTTTTCTATCCGCCTCGATGACTTCGATATTCCCTAATGCTGCAGCCATGCTGCTCGCATTCGCATTGTAATAATCCGCAATAATCGTGTTCTTCTCCGTTTTTACGACTTGCGAGCGGTTGTTTTGCGGAACATATGCACTTAAACCTTGATTGATCTCCTCTGCGTTCAAATCGAAGTGTAAACCTAAAGCAACAGCTGCTAACATATTTTCTGTGTTGTACGCTCCTGTTAAGTGGGTATTGACCTTATAAATGATATCAGCGTGCTCAACCTGTTTCCAGAAAATGGTCAACAAAGGGTCGGCTTTCACTAATCCCCCTTTTACGGAATTATTATCCGAGAAGCCATACCAAATAATATGCTTTAAGTCTCGTGCCTCAGCCATCGCTCTCAATTCGCTATTATCTCCCTGAATAAAGGCTAGACCATGATGTGCCTTCAGAAAGTCATAAAGCTCGCCTTTCGTTTTCTTTACCCCCTCAAACGAGCCGAATCCTTCTAGATGCGCTTTCCCTACGTTGGTGATCAGACCATGTGTTGGCTGTGCGATATTGCACAGAAAAGCAATCTCTTCCTGGTGGTTGGCGCCCATTTCAATAATCGCGATCTCTAGATCCTTTGGTAGCGACAAAATAGTTAAGGGTACACCAATATGGTTATTGAGGTTGCCTTTGGTAGCAAAGGTTTTGAATTTTTGAGATAGCACGGCATGAACCAGCTCCTTCGTCGTGGTCTTCCCGTTGGTACCGGTAATGCCGATAAAGGGGATGCTAAGCTGCTGTCTATGGAAGCGCGCAAGGTCTTGTAAGCTGCTCAATACATCGTCTACGAGAACATAGCTGTCTTTCTCCTGATAATATTCCGGATCGTCAACAACCACATATTTTGCACCTTGCTCTAGCGCCTGCTCAGCAAAACTATTCCCGTTGAACGATTCACCTTTCAAAGCAAAGAAAATACAGTCTTTACTGATTTGTCGGGTATCGGTACAAACCTGAGGGAAGTCTAAATAGAGCTGATAGAGTTGTGCTATTTGCATGGTCTTATTTTTTAACAAAGGTAAGTATGCAATTAGCGAATGCCAATAGAAAGGCACAATTTTTTATCCTAATTCGCTGGATCGGTAGCTCTTGACACTTCTAAATTTTTGCCCATTTGCTCCTTGGCGATCTCCTTCTCCTTACTTGCTACAAATGCGCCTAATGCGAGTCCAGCAAGAAGGCAGAGAAGCGCAATGGTGAGCACCATTTTCTTCTTCTTTGGTTCCATGTTAGTGTTTTGTTCAATGTTGTGTGCTTAATATACAGCTAAATACAATAGAATGTTTTCATAATTGTGTAATAATAAATCTTTCATCTATCCATTGAAACACCAAGAGATATAAAAGCTTTTGAGGGCCTTTGAAAACAGACAATTTCAGAAAAAAAGGCAGCCTTTCGGGCCGCCTCTTCCTATCTATTTTTTTCGTCGATAACAATCTTATAAAGACAGGATTTCAACGATACGGGTAAGGTTCGTATTGATTTTGTCGATGTGTTTTATAGCTTTTCCAAACGGCGTGAACTGTACGTTTCCACAAATCAAACCCGCCATTTCGCCTCTTCTACCTTCTAATAGACCTTCAACTGAGGCTACACCCAAACGGCTCGCCAATACACGGTCCATACAAGTTGGTTTACCGCCGCGTTGAATATGTCCTAAGATAGAAACACGTACATCATAGGCAGGGAAGTTTTGCTTGATTTTCTCTGCTACGACCAATCCGCCTTCTTCATCCCCCTCCGCAACGATAATAATACGTGAAGATTTATTCTTACGCGTTTTATCCAAGCGCTTCATGATGGCGTCGTAATCTACTTTCAGTTCAGGAATCAAAACAGCCTCAGCACCCGTACTGATTCCGGAGCGCAAGGCGATCAATCCTGAGTCACGACCCATTACTTCGACAACGAATAAACGATCGTGTGATTCTGCTGTATCACGGATCTTATCCACTGCATCAACAACCGTGTTGATTGCCGTGTCATACCCGATAGTGAAGTCAGTACCCGCCAAATCATTATCGATAGTCCCCGGGATACCGATTACCGGGATGTCAAATTCCTCGATCAATTTAGAAGCACCAGTGAACGTACCGTCTCCACCGATAACGACCAATGCATCTATATTTAGTTTTTTAATGTTTTCGTAAGCTTGTTGTCTGCCCTCGAATGTGCGAAATTCATCGCTACGAGCAGTCTTAAGGATTGTTCCTCCACGTTGTATAATGTTCGCAACGGATTTCGCATCCATCGAGATAATATCTCCATGAACTAATCCGTCGTATCCGCGGCGGATACCAAACATATTAACACCATGGTAAATTCCTGTTCTAACAACTGCACGGATCGCAGCATTCATACCTGGGGCATCCCCTCCTGAAGTTAATACGGCTATGTTTTTTATGTTGCTCATGTCTCAAATATACCAATTCCTTGGCTTTAGTATGTGATTATTGTCTGGGTTGATGTGCAAAATTACATCAAAATCACCAAAAGAACGAGGGAATTCCACGCTAAAGTGTTAATAATAAATCAGGACTGGAATTACTTAGACCCAATCCAAAGCCCTTTCAAACCCAATGCATAACCCAATCAGAACCGCTCTGTAAGGGTTATGATTGGGGTGTAAAAAAGGTTAAGAAGAGGACTGTGTTAAAGAAGGTAGGTAAATGCTTCATTCGCAATCCATTACAAAGAGAAAGGCGCATTATCCGGAGATAATGCGCCTTTCGAATGAAAAAATAGGGGTTTATTTCGCTTTATAAGCGTCTATTGCGCTCTGCAGGTAGGCTGCATAGCTGTCGATATCATAGTTTGCACCGCTTGCCGGAACGAGTAACTGCTCATCAGCACCTACGATCGCATACAAAGGTTGCGA
This sequence comes from Sphingobacterium sp. UBA6645, assembly GCF_002455685.1. Lineage (NCBI taxonomy): Bacteria > Pseudomonadati > Bacteroidota > Sphingobacteriia > Sphingobacteriales > Sphingobacteriaceae > Sphingobacterium > Sphingobacterium sp. UBA6645. The sequence goes on along the minus strand of NZ_DKLH01000011.1, from coordinate 88 downwards.
GTTGCTCTGGAAGCGGGTAATTTGGAAGTCGGTATTCTTCTTACCAACGGTATTGATCTTCTTGCCGGTTTCTTTGGAAACATATTGC